>CAYYCW010000110.1:0-5833 GCA_964470435.1 uncultured Treponemataceae bacterium | reverse complement strand
TTGAGAATATTAATAGGTTTAAGGAGCTATATATGCCTGTGGCGGAATACATCAAAAAACTGATGATTGCATCATCTTTTGTAAGGAAGATGTTTGAAGAAGGCATTGAAATGAAGGAGCGCTACGGCGAGGAGAATATATATGACTTTAGCTTAGGTAACCCAGACCTTGAGCCGCCGCGCCAAGTGATTGAAGCTATTAACCGCGCGGCTTCTAGCAGCGAAAAGGGCGCTCACGGCTACATGCCTAACGCGGGCTTTCGCTTTGCGCGGGAAGCTATTGCCAAAAAGGTGAGCCGCGAGCAGGGCGTTCAGGTGGGCTTTGAGCAGGTTATAATGTCTGTAGGCGCTGCGGGAGCTCTTAATTCCGTTTTTAAGGCGATTTTGTCGCACGGCGACGAGGTACTTATTACCGCCCCGTTTTATCCTGACTACACGCACTACGCTGCAAACCACGGCGGAAAGGTTATTCCTGTGCCTGCACGCCCTGACTTTACTCCAGACACGGAGGCTATGGCTGCCCTAGCTACTGAAAGGACTGCCGCTGTCGTAATCAACTCGCCTAACAATCCTTCGGGCAAAGTGTATTCTATGGAAGACTTAGCTGCCGTTGCCGCCTTTTTGAAGGCGCACAAGGAAAAAACAGGCCGCACTGCGGTTCTGATAGCCGATGAGCCCTACCGCGAGATTATCTATGACGACATCAATGTGTCTGCGGTTTTCCCTCTTTGGAGCGAAAGCGTGGTTGTCAGCTCATTTGCAAAAAACTTGAGCTTGCCAGGCGAGCGAATTGGCTACGTTGCTGTAAATCCGCGCTCTGAAAACGTCGTGGAACTTGTAGACGCCATTATATTTGCCACGCGCGTACTGGGCTACGTTAACGCGCCTGCCTTTTTTCAGCGAGTGGTTGCTGAAAGCTGGGACGCGCCCGCAGACTATTCTCTTTATAAAAATAGGCGGGCTTCCCTTTGCGCTGTCATGCAAAAAGCGGGCATTGAGTTTGTAAAGCCTGAAGGCGCGTTTTACCTTTTTTGCCGCGTTCCTGAGCCTAAAAATGCGGAGCACGCGCAGCTTGCTGGGAATGATGCCGCCTTTTGCGATCACCTGCGAAAGCAGCGCATTCTAGCGGTGCCTGGCTCAGGCTTTTGCTGCGCGGGCTGGATAAGGTTTGCCTACTGTGTTTCACCCCAGACTATAGAAAACTCTGAAAAGGCCTTTGTTGAAGCTGTAAGGACTTGGTAGTAGGATATATCAATTCTTTTGTATATTATTATGGAAGAAGATATATGAAAATACTTATGGTTACAAGCGAGGCTGCTCCTTTTGCGAAAACAGGCGGGCTTGCCGATGTTGTTTCTGCCCTTGCTGCTGCACTTGAAAGGCTTGGGCATGAAGTTGCCCTTGTAATGCCACGCTACTATAGCGTAAACAGGAGCTTGCTGGAGCTTTTGCCTGGTCCCATGGGTGTGCATCTTGGCGGAACCGAGTTTTGGACTGGCGTTTACAGAGCAACGCTGCCTGGAAGCTCCGTGCCTGTCTACTTTATTGACCATGAGCAGTGCTTTGGCCGAGACGGCATTTACGGGGTGCCGGGTGAAACAGACTTTAACGACAACCCTGTGCGTTTTTCCCTTTTGGGGCACGCGGCGTTCCAGCTTTGCAGAAAGATGCACTGGTATCCCGACATAATCCACGCGCATGACTGGGCGGCGGCGCTTGCTCCTATACTCTTGAAGTTTAACGAGCGCCACGATGAGTTTGCAAAAAGTGCAAGCATATTTACAATACACAACATTGGCTACCAAGGCGTTTACAGCAAGCATTTTTTTCCGTACACGGGATTGAGCTGGGATAATTTTTTCTCGGCTGGCTTTGAAGACTGGGACAGAATGAACTTTCTTAAGGCGGGCATTTTTTCAGCAGACAAGCTCACAACCGTTTCCCCGACTTATGCGCAAGAGATACAGCGGCAGGAGTATGGCTTTAGGCTTGACGGCATTCTCCGCTTCCGCTCAAGCGACCTTACAGGAATACTCAACGGAGTTGACACCGATGTGTGGAATCCCTCTTGCGACAAGTTTATTCCGCAAGCATACACTGCGAAAACAATAGACAAGAAATCCTTGAACAAGCTCGCGCTACAGAAGGAAATGGGACTTGAAGTTGACGAGAACATCCCGCTGATAGGAATGATAACGCGGCTTGCGGAGCAAAAGGGTGTTTCTGAGCTTTTCGGGCCTGCCTATGGCTCGGCTTACCATATATGCGCTGATATGCGATTGCAGATGGTTGTGCTTGGCTCAGGCGAGACTTGGTGCGAAAATGAGCTTTCGGCCCTTGCGTCAAAGCTTCCCAACTTTAGGACTTATATCGGCTTTAATGAGAGCTTAAGCCACCTTATTGAAGCGGGCGCTGACTTTTTCCTAATGCCTTCGCGCTATGAGCCCTGCGGCCTTAATCAAATGTATTCGCTCATTTATGGTACGCTGCCGATTGTACGGCGGACGGGCGGGCTTGCAGACACTGTGGAAAACTACAACGAGCAAACTGGGGACGGCACAGGCTTTGTTATGGACAACCTTACGCCGCAAAGCATTTACAACACGGTGGGCTGGGCTATGTACGCTTGGTACAATAGGCGCGAGCACATAAACGCAATGCGGCTTCGCGGCATGAAAAAGGAGTTCGGCTGGGACACCTCTGCTAAAAACTACGTCAAGGTGTATGAGGCGGCTCTAAACCGCTAAAACATCCTTTTACTTTTTCAAGAATTCCTGCATTAGCGCAAATCGCGCTTCGTAATAGGCTTTTTCTTCTTCCTTTAGTCCTTCTATAAAGCAGCTGTTAAAGTGGCGAACTGTGAAATAGCGGTCTCTGCTTCCCACTGGTGCGGAGGTGTCCCTATAGTTTGTAACAAGCACAGGGATTATAGTGAGATTCTTTTCTGTAAGGACAACGCGGAAAATGAATGCATCCCCTGTATATTCCCTTGCATCTGCAGGGTTTTCAGTGTTTAGCTTGTAGCGTTGCGAGGAGATAAAGTTCCCCGCGGAATAAATCGCGAATGCCGGCCGCTCTCCCTCCCCGCGCGGTATAAGCTCCCATGCTTGGCTTACGTGCGGATGGTGCGCCCAAATTATGTCAACGCCGCATTCTAGCGCAAGCTCCCTAAAAAAAACGCGCTTTTCCTCTGAAACTTCAATTACGTATTCAGGCTCGTTCACATGAAGGGCAAGGACAAAGAGATCGAAAGTGTTTTCGCTTTTCATTCGGATAAGCTCGCGCTTTAGCTCATCGCGGCCTCTTTGCGTTGGCGGAAAAAAGTAGACAAGTGGCGCAGCAGCGTTAAACTCGTTTAGTATTTGCGTTGCGGCAAGGTAAAGGATTTTCCACCCTTTCTTTTCTATTATAAAAGGCTGCAACGCATCATTGGGATTGCGCCGCAAGCCTGAAAAGCCCGCTATCTTTCCTTCTGAAAGAAGGCGCGAAAACTCATCAATGGTTTCAAGGAGCGCGGCTACTCCGTGATCGTTTATATGGTTGTTTGCAAGCGAAAAAACGTCGCAGCCACCTTCTGCTGCAGCTTCAAGGTAGGGCGGATGCGCGTTAAACTTTGGATAGCTCGACTTTGGAATAGAGGGGGAAAGCGGCATTTCAAAGTTTGCAAAGGTTAGATCATCACTTAAAAGAAATGGGGCGACATCCTGGTAAATCCAAGAATAGTCAGGAGTTTCATGGTTTGGAGTATGCGCCATAATATCGCCTAAAAAGGTTAAGCTAAGCGGCGGCTTTTCCTCAAGGGTTTCTTGCGGAGCTTCAAGGGGCAAAGCCACGCTGCCCTGCTGAGGCGCACTTTCTGCAGGCAGGGGTTTTGCGCAAGAAAAAAATGGCGCAAATGCTGCTAGAATTAGCATTGCCGCCGCTAAAAATCCCGTTTTTTCTTTTGACAGCATTATATTCTAAATATAAACTAGTATAGCATACAGAATACAAAAGCAGAGTATAGCATAAAAATTGCTTTTGAAGGAGGTTGGACAAGATGGCGGAACAAAAATTGATTTATTTCTTTGGCGGCGGAAGCTCAGAAGGCAGCGGGGACATGAAAGAGCTGCTTGGCGGTAAGGGCGCGGGTCTTGCGGAAATGACAAGCATAGGCTTGCCCGTTCCGGCAGGCTTTACGATTACCACTGAAGTATGCGAGCTTTATTACAAAAACGGAAGGAAGTATCCCGAAGGCCTTAAAGAAGAGGTGGAAAAATACATCGATCGCCTTGAAAAGGCAGCAGGCAAGAAACTAGGCGACCCTGATGACCCGCTTCTTGTTTCTGTACGCTCTGGAGCCCCTGTTTCAATGCCCGGCATGATGGAAACAATACTCAATCTTGGGCTCACCGACAAGTCGACGGCTGGCCTTGCCGCAAAGACAGGAAACGAGCGCTTTGCCCTTGACGCATACCGCCGCTTTATCATGATGTACGGCTCTACCGCCATGGGAATTGACCGCGGCAAGTTTGACGATGCCTTTGACAAGATAAAGGAAAGCGCCACGCGAAAAAGGCTTGGCGCGCCCGCCAGCCAAAAAATAGGCGACACTGACGTGAATGCCGATGAGTTAAAAAGCCTTATTGAAGCGTATAAGGCTATTTATAAGGAAGAAGTTAAAAGCGACTTTCCCCAAGACCCGCAGGAACAGCTTTGGGGAGCGATTGCCGCTGTTTTTGATTCATGGATGGCGGAAAAGGCTGTAACTTACCGCAAGGTTGAAAAGCTAGTCGGCATCAAGGGGACGGCGGTAAATGTTGTGCAAATGGTTTTTGGCAACAAGGGCGACACTTCCGGCACGGGCGTGTGCTTTACGCGCGACCCAAATTCTGGCGAGAATGTATTTTACGGCGATTATCTTATAAACGCACAAGGCGAGGACGTTGTTGCTGGCATTCGTACGCCGCTTAAGCTTGCAGAGTTTGCGGAAAAAGACGCGGAAGCCTACAAGCAGCTTTGCGATGTGCGCGAAAAGCTGGAAAACCACTACCGAGACATGCAGGATCTTGAGTTCACTGTTGAAGAGGGAAAGCTCTATATGCTCCAGTGCCGCACGGGGAAGAGATCGCCCGCCGCAGCCTTTAAGATTGCTGTTGACTTGGTTGGCGAAAATCTCATCACTAAAGAAGCGGCGGTGGGAAGAATCAAGGCAAGCGACATTGAAGGCATTTTTTATCCTGCTATCGGCGCTTCAGCTGAAGAAAAGAAGGCTGCCTTCCTTGTGCAGGGGATTGACGCAGTACCGGGAGCAGCTTCTGGCAAGGTGTGCTTTTCGGCTGAAAAGGCGGAAGAGACAGCCGCCGCAGGGGATTCCGCCATCCTCGTTAGAAAAGAGACAAGCCCTGAAGACGTGGGCGGAATGCACGCGGCGTCAGGCATTCTTACGGCAACGGGCGGTAAGACAAGCCACGCAGCCGTTGTTGCCCGCGGCTGGGGAAAGTGCTGTATTGTAGGCTGCGAAAAGCTTAGCATTGACTACGAAAAAAAGATGTTCACCGTTGCGGATAGCGGCGCGACCGTAAAGGAAGGCGATGTGATAACGCTTGACGGCTCAAACGGCAACGTGTATTTAGGTGCGCTAAAGCTAGTACAGCCTGAGCTGCCAGAGTCGTACAACACGATTATGAAATGGGTTGATGAAATACGCACTGTGCGCGTGCGCACTAACGCCGACACCCCCTATGACGCCGCTGCTGCTAGGGAGCGGGGCGCGGAAGGCATTGGGCTTTGCCGCACGGAGCACATGTTCTTTGACTCGGAAGAGCGCATTCTTGCAATTAGGCGCATGATTA
>CAYYCW010000109.1:0-6204 GCA_964470435.1 uncultured Treponemataceae bacterium | reverse complement strand
GCCGCACACTATTCGCCCTGCTAAATCTCTTATTAGCTCTACCCTATACTCTATAAACTGTAAGCTGCTAACTCTCAACTAATTCAGTATTCAAGCCCTACTCCTATAAAAATTTCCATAATGCTTCCGCCGCCTTCCCTCTTTGCGCTTGCTGTAAAGTCAAAGCCGTTAGTAAAAAGCTCCTTTAAGTCAAAGCCAAGACTTGCCCTAGCGTAAACGCTGCGTAATTTGTCAGGAAAAACAATAACTTCAATGCCGCCTGAATACCAAGCATCTTTAAAAGAAAAATAGCGCCCTGTGTATTGGTCATGCGTTAAGCCAAAGTCAAAAAAGGGGGAAAGATGCGCTTCAAGATTAATGAACTTTGTCCAGCCCACGCCAGTTGTGCGCTCAAAATCAATGTCAAGGATTTTTATAGGCAGATCAATGTTAAAAAAGAAAGCCATGTCGGTTTCAATGCGCTCATCAATAATGCCGCGCATATAAGAGCCCATGTCAACTTGCAAGTCACCATCGCTTTCCCAGTCATACATAAAGTAGCCGCGAGAATAAACACCTAAAAAAGAAAAAATTGGCATGTAGCCGATTGCGCTAAACGCGACAGCAATCTCTTTTTTAGTCGTGATGGGATTATATGAAAAGCTATTAGACGCTGAAAGGCTAAAGCCTTTTCGGTAGTTTTCGACCCAGTCGTATCTTCCAAAGCTTGCATAATGCGAAAACGTTATACTAGCCCCGCGCAAGTCATCGTCTGTTAGGCTTCCAAAAGCCCACCTGCCCGTAAAGGCAAGCTGAGGCGTCCAAGTCAAGTCACCAATGTAGCTATGCGTATAAATTATAAGCGGAAAGTTTATGTATAAAGTGTTGCTTAGGTAGTAAGGATCACTGTAAAGCTCTTCATGGTCATCGCGCGGGTAAACATAGGCCGCCTGTGTTATCCCTGCGTTCATTTCAAGGCGAAAAGGAATAAGCTCCCTTTCATAGGCAAGGGTTGTTGAAAAATCAATATCCACAGGCTCGCCTATTGGAAAATACACACTTGTGTCCACAGACCACGTGAACTCCTGCTCAAATAGCTTAAAAGGAATTGTAAAGGATAAATTTCCGCCAACAGTGTGTGCTGTGTCGTCATACGGGTCATATTCATAGTCTATGTCCGCGTTAAGGGTGTTCATGGAGCCAAAAAAGTTATAGTCCTTAAATTTGAGTTTAAGGTTAAGCCCGTCGTTTGAATCAAACTTTGGAAAGGGCACAAGCACATAGTTAAAGGTGTCAGAAGCCTTAATTAAAAGGTCAGCAGGGATAATGCCGTCCTCATCTTTTTCACCATAGCTTACGCTTATTTCGCCACTTTGGAGCACACGTTGATTTAAAAGCTTTACCTCCAAGTCCTTAACATAAGCTTCAAAGTCTTTCTTAGAGTTATAAATATTGCGCTTTTCTATATCGAGGTTTTTTTCAAGGGGATATTCCCGCGTCCTTCCGTCTATTTCGTAATAAATATTGCGAATCTTATACTGTTCTGCATCAAGTCTTGACAAAAAACAGAAAAAAGCAAAAAGATAAAAAAAAAGCCTATAGCGCCTGCAGTTTAACAATAGAGGAGTCTCCGTAAGCTTTAATTTCTTTTAACTAAGTCTAAATTCCAGCGCTTTGGTCTAGAAATTGCTTCAACATAGATAGCTCCCCTTCCAGGCTCAAAAAGCTCTAGCCTTGTAAGCTCTGTCTTTATAAAAAACCTCTTTACAGAAATTCCATAAGCTTCGTCAAAAAGCTTAGGGGAAACCTTCCTAAAGCCTGCGCGCCTTTCATAGATTGCAGTGCCAATTTCTATGTATTTTTCGTATGGGGCGCTCAAATGCATGTCAAGCGCGCACTGTTCCCTATTAAGGATAGCACCTATTTCAAGCCTTTCAAGGTTTTCAAGAGCAAGAATTGCCAAAATACGCTGACCGCCAAGGTTAAATTCCCTTTCTATTTGGCGAAGATCTTTCCCGTAAATTGCAATTCTTATACCCCTAGGCGCGCACCACCTGTAAAAGCAGTCTATCACTTCAAACACATTGATTTGAATATCGGCTGCAAGGTTCATAACATCGCGAAGATTGGAAAGCGTGCATTTGTAAAGCTTTCCCCGCTCAAATGGAATGCTTTCAAGGTATTTTGCAATAAAAGGATACGCGGCATCCGACCCTATTCCTATAGCCGCAAAAGCGGTGCAGCCTAATGCAAGGGTAAAGAAAAGAATGGCAAAAATTTTAATGCCTTTGATGCTCACCTTGCTCCCCTTGCTAAAAAGACAACAAAGAGAGTGCGCGCAATAAGCCAAATGTCCATCCAAATAGACCAGTTTTGTATGTAGAATGAATCAAGCGAAATGCGCCTTGCGTAGTCAAGATCGCTTCTGCCCGACACTTGCCAAAGCCCTGAAAGACCAGGCTTTACAGAAAATACATACTCAAAGCTTTTGCCGTATCTAAGCTTTTCTTCTTTAGTTACAGGGCGTGGCCCTATAAGGGACAGCTCGCCCTTTAAAACATTCCAAATTTGAGGGAGTTCATCAAGGCTCATTTTTCTTAAAAACCTTCCTACGGGCGTTACCCTAGGATCATTGGTGAGCTTTTGGTATTTTTCCCATTCCTCTTTGTAGTGAGGATTACTCTCCAAAAGATCAAAAAGCTTTTTTTCAGCATCCGGATACATGCTTCTAAACTTAATAATAGAAATCATCTTGCCATTTTTGCCAATTCTCTTGTGTTTAAAAAAGACAGGACCATGCGAGCTCACCTTAATGATTACGGCAATTACAAGCATTAAAATGAGCGTTACAGGGGCTGAAATAATTAAAACAGCCAAGTCCAATAAGCGTTTTAGCGCTCTGTTTAGCGGGCGGCTTAGTTGCTGCGTTGTAAGAAAGCCAATACTACCTGCAATTTCCCGCGTTGCCATTGAAGCAGTGCTCACTCCCGATATGTCGGGAATTACAATGTTGTATTTAAAGGAAGAAAGCATATTTTGCATAAAGGAGACATCCTTGTCCTTTGCGCTTGGGTTAGCAATGATTACCGCCATCTTTATTTTTAGCTCCTTGCAAATCCGCTTATAGTCATCCTCAAAAGAAAGGACAGGCACGCTCCTGTATTCCTTAAAAGGAAAGCTTTCCTGCGATACAATTGCTGCAGGAATATAGCCGTAAAAGATGTTCTCCAAAAGGTCATCAATAACTTGCTGCGTTTTTTCGACATCTCTTCCAAAAATCACAGCAGGAATGCGCCAAAACTTTTTCTTGGAAAGCCCTATGTGCACAACAAGGCGCCTGGAAATTGGTAGCACAAAGGTGGCAAAGATAAGGGCTATAACAAAGGCTATTGCAATGTAGCTTTTGCCGTCAGTTTCCACAGCGATAGAAAGTATAATGCCTATAAAGCAAATGGCGTTTGCAATAAAGAAATTCCTTATTTGCTCTGGCATTGAAAGCATAAAGCCTGGATAAAGCTTAAAAATGCTATATACAACTAAAAAAAAAGGCAAATATACCCAATACATTACAAAGCTCTTAAAGTTAATAAAGTGCCTGCCTGCAAGGTTTACAATGAAGAAGCCTGCCCCAATGCAAAGCATAATCGCCACAAAGTCCGATGTTACAAAGGCTACAACCGAATATGCTGTGCTTGTGTGCTTAAATTTTTTTTTATACCAGGCAGAGTATTCTTCTATATCCATACTGCTCAAAGGCGTTTGTTTAAATAAAAACAGTATCTTTTAAGCTCATGTTACAATAATATAAGGAACACTGCAAGGATTTTATTTGTGGGATTAAAACTGGAAACTGGAAGCTCTAGGGCGGAACAAGTGGTACTCGCGTACAGAAATATTCCTTGCTTTACCCACAGGCTTTAATTTCCCTCTCTGCTTTATTCTAAAGCTAAAAGATTTTTTAATCCTTCTAACTGTTTTAGATACAAGGCAGCGACAATCTTGTCTGAAAACCTAGTCTCTGCAATTTTTCGGGAGGCAGCGCCCATCTTCAGTTTTTCTTCTTTAGGAAGAAAGAGAAAGTCTTCCATTTTTTTGGCGAGGTCTAGAGGATTAGCGGGCGCGCACAAAAATCCGTTTACGCCTTCTTCAACGGGCTCGCGCGTGCCGGGGCAGTCAGCGGCGATTAGCGGCTTGCCTGAGCTTGCGGCTTCAAGGAGTACGCGCGGGCAGCCTTCCCGAAAATAGGAGGGCAAGACCACGCAGTCGCTTGCGGCAATAAAGGGTCGTACATCCTCTACTGCCCCGCGCCAAGTGATGATGCCGCTTGCAACAGCCTCTTTAAGAATATCTTCTTTTATAAAGATAGGATTAAGTGGATCGTGCTCGCCCAGCATTTCAAAGGAGCTTAGAGGATGAAGGCGCTTTACGAGTTCTGCTGCTCGGATAAAGTCGGCGCTGCCCTTTGAGGTGATTAGTCTTCCAATAAAAAGAAAGTGGCATTCACTTATCTCCACGTAGTTTGCGGCAACAGCGGGGGTGAAAAACTCTGTGTCAACGCCAGAGCCTGGCAAAAGCCCCGCTTGCTCCTTTCGGCAAAGCTTATTGCTAAGGAAAAAGGCTCTATCATCCTTGTTTTGGAAGAATACAAAGGCTCTTTTGCTGGTAAACGCGCGCTTATATAGAAAAAAGATGAGCTTTTTTGTAAGCCCCTTTTTTTCCGCCGCCGTGCCCAGCCCCGTTACGTTGTTGATTGAATGAACGCCGCAAAGGGCTGCTGCGAGTGAGCCGTAAATATTTGGCTTGTTGTTAAAGTGAAGGGCGGCTGCGGGCTTAAATGCCTTGTAAAGGCGAAAAAAGAAAAACAAGAGGGCAAGGTCTTTAAAAGGGTTTGTGCTGTCCCCTACCATTTTTAGGGGGATAAAGGCTGCGTCGAGTTCGCTAGATATAAGCGCGCTATACTTGTCGCCAGCAGAAGAGCCTTGCGCCTTGCTAGCGGTTTTAGTGCCCGTAACGCTGCCCGTAGCTCCTGCGCAGATTACCTCAAAGCCCGCCGCTTGAATTGCGCGGATAAGGTTTTTGCGGCTGTAAAGATTCCAGGCAGTGTTTGCGGCAATTATCACCAAGGGCTTTTCGCTCTGGCGGCGGTTGGGAAATTGATGTGTGGTTGATGGCTTTTTCATCTTTTGCTACAGCTTTTTTAGCGGTCAATGTGCTTATAGCATAAAAACCGCAGGTAGTTAAGGAAGTATCTTAGCTTTAATGATAGCGGCCCCTTATAGCGCATCAGGCTAGAATAGGTATAAAGGGTTCCGTTTATGCACTTTCGCCTTAGCTTAAGCGATTGGTTTGTCAGTCCGCCTTTAAGATACTCGCAAATATATATAATTTCGTTAAAATATCGCAAGCGATAGCCGTCGTTTCCAATCTTAGCCCAAACAACAGATTCCTTTATAAAATTCTCTCCTTCAAACTCAGGAAAGCGATAGCTTTTCAGCACGTTTGTATAAAAAGCTTCAGCCTTGTCGCCTATTATCTTGTGTTTTTTTCGCTCATGGTATCTTGCATCGATAAACTCACCTTGAAATGTCTCTCCTAGCATGCTGCCTCCAATTGACTCAGGAGCGCCACGCAACCCCGCTACGCCTGCGAATTTGCCGCTGTCTTTTTCCTTTTCGATTGTGCTAAACCAATAGAGCAGCCGCTCAAGGGAGTTGTCTGTAAGATAGTCGTCGGAATCTACAATAAAAAATATCTCCCCCGCAGCCATATCCAAAGCCTTGTTTATTGCCCTGTGCTTGCCGCCATTTTCGGTTTTAAGATACTTCATGCTAATCTTGTTTCCCGCAATAAAGGAGGCGATAATAGATTCCGTGTTGTCAGAGGAGCCGTCATCAATTACAAGCCATTCAAAATCCTTGACGCTCTGCCTAAGCAGGGAATTATACAAGCGCGGAATTGTTTGCGCCCTGTTGTATGTTGGAGTAAATACGGTTATTTTCATGCAGTGGTTTCTCCTAAAAGTTTTCTTTTGGCTGCAACGTCAAAGGAAGGGCTTTAGCGAGTAAAAGCAGGCGATTCTGTCTGCAATGCTCAAAGACTGTGATGCGGCGCTGCAAGTGCATTTGTTGCTCCCTTTTGCTTATTGCTTTAATCTAAAAGAGCTTGTCTAATTTTAGCATAAATGCGTGCGCTTTTTAACTAGCAAGCTAGATTGAAGAAGCTAGC
>CAYYCW010000108.1:0-6284 GCA_964470435.1 uncultured Treponemataceae bacterium | reverse complement strand
GCGTGGCCCAACGTTTGCAAGAATTCCTCTTCCGTTTCCGTGCTAAAGGGCTTTACGCCTAGCGCGCGCGAAGCTGTCTTGTGCGGAGTAACGCTGTACTTGCCGCTGCTTTTAATGTATTCAATTAAATCAAAAACATCGTCAATCTTGTCTTCATCCTTGCCGCCTCTTTGCGCAATATTTGTAGGCACCGCCTTGTAATCGGGAGAAGTCCCGCAAGCATTGCTCTCCGCTTGCCTGTGCAGGCGTGCAATTTGCGCTTCGTTTCCAAAGACTACAAGCTTGCTTTTTGCCCTAGAGGTCGCGACGTTAATCAGCTCCCTGTTACTTTTTAGCCACTCGTAAGTGCCCGCGGGTGTCTTGTCGGTAAGCGCAAGCGAAAGCAGCACCACATCCTTTTCATCGCCTTGAAAGGCGTGTATAGTGCCGCAGCTCGCGTTTTTTAGCCCGCTCTCACGTATAAGTTCGTCAATGAGCTTTTTTTGCTTTACAAAGGGAGTAATGATGGCGACAGTCTCTTGAGGATTAGCTTTAGCGTATTCAACGGCGGCTTGCGCTTCCGCTGGCGCGATGTTCTTTTCGTGAGCTTCGCTTGCAGAAACCTCGCAAAAGGCAAGCGGAAACTTCTCCGCAGATACGCTTTCAATCTTAAGCTGGTCGTTGTAGTATTTCTTGTTGTTGAACGCGATAACTTCCGGCGGGCATCTATAGTGGTGGCTTAAAAGAATTTCCCTACTTACCGAATCAGCGGAAAGAAAAGCTTGGTAAACCGAGTTCTTTGCAAAATCGTATTCGTCTGACACCTTGTGCGCTCTTTTAAGCGCCGCGTTTACCCGCGCGTCAAGCACAATAACGGGCGAAAGCTGCTGCGGGTCGCCCACAAGCATGAGCTGCCTCGCGCGCAAGATGGGCACAAGGGAATGCGCTGTGTTGCACTGGCCAGCCTCGTCAATTATTGTCATGTCAAAGTAAACACCCGGCTCGCCAATCTTTCCGCAGGATATGCAAGTTGCGGCAACAACAGGAAAGACCTTTAAAAAGCGCGCGACATTCTCTTTTGTTTTAATAAAGGTATTGAAAAGCGCAACCTTTTCCTCATCATCTTCCATTAAAATAATGTCGAGAATCGCCCTGTTTTCATTCCGCCCAAGCTGCTTAATTCGCCTTATTGACTCAAGGTAAAGCCATTGCAAAAGCTCCCCTTGATTTATGCGGAGTAGCGAAAGCGCCTTTTCGTTACTCACTTCGCCGAGCTCCGCTATCTGTCTTTCCACTTCTTCAAGCTGGGCAGGAAGCTCTAGCTGGTAAGTCATGTTGGCGCTAATCGTTAAAAGTTGCTCTATTGCGTCTTTCCGCTCTTCCAAGTCTAGCTTTTCCTCGTAGCGCGAAATAAGCTCGGCAAACTCATCGGTGACTGCCTTTTCCTGGTTTTGCTCAAGCGGCTCGGCAAGCGGCACTGAGCTATAGCGCAAATAGCGCTCCTTCCACGCGTTGAGCGAGCTAAGCGTAAGCGCGTTGTTCCCAATGCGAAAAATGGGGAATGGCACGCTTTGGCCATTGCAACGCAAAGCTTCAAGAGAGGCGCACACTTCATCTATAGGATGATTGTTAAAGGTGGAAAATAGGACAGTCTTTCCGTTAAAAAAGGCTGCAACAATTGTGTTAAGGATTGTAGCCGTCTTTCCCGTGCCGGGCGGCCCTTGCACATAGCAAAGCGGATACTTTATAGCATTGTGCATTGCTAAAAGCTGATCCAAGTTAGCGCGCCTAGAAAGAAGGGCAAGCGGGTATTTTTTCCTGCGGATGGGCGGCCGCGTAAGCTCGCCAAAAAACGCCCGCAAGGGAGGCTCGGCCTTTCCGTTTGCCATTGCTTCTTTTATAAAGCTATACTCATTTTCCAAGCGAAGATGAAGCGTCCTTGAAATGGGCATAATGTACGGTAAATCATCTACCTTTTCGGCAGGAAAGCGCAGGCGACGGCTTAATGCATCCTTAATTGATTCAAGGTTAGCTTCAAAATCATTTAGCAACTCCTGCTCGTCGTTGTCCAAAAAAGCTCGTATGCTTTCCTTTTCGCCCTTGCCCGCTTGAAACTCCTTGCACACGGTAATTTCCGCGTCGGGCACAAGGGCGCGCCTTTTAGCGTCAAGGCGCAAGCCCCTGTACGCAAGCACATAAAGGCCGCGCCTTGTGTAAATGCTCAACACATTCATGCAAAGGTACTTTGTAAGCGTGAATGTAGTTTTCTTCTTTATTTTTGACTGAAAGGCGCGGACAAGCTTTCCGAACTGCTCAGGGGCAAGAGCGTATTCCCCGCCTTGCAGCGCATCGCCGTCAAGTCGCTCAATAAGCGCATACTGCGACTTGTAAGGCGTTGAGTTAAGCCGCGCGCAATCATAAAGATAGTCAAGGATATGCAAGTTTGCCGCGTAGCCAAAAAGCCTTTCAAACTGTTCAGGGTGCTGCCTTATCTTTTCTTTAAGGGCTTCTGGTGAGGCATGCCAAGATTCGTCTATAATTTCTGCGGAAACAATGGAGCGCACATAAAGCCCAGTCATCTCAGCCCGCATAGCGAGCCTTGTTACATGAAAACCATCTGCCGCAAAGCGCCCCGTCGCCGCGTCAATGTCCAAAACGCCAATCCAGTACTTTGTAAGCTCGCCCTGCTTGTTCTTGTATTCTATGCTAAGCCACTTGTCTTGCAGGACTGCCTTTATAATCTTGGCGCCTGTTTCAGCTAAACTCATTAAAGTGATGATAGCACAGTATCTTAGGTTTTGCATAATTTCAGCTCAGGCGCTGACATCTGAATTCATCTTTTCTTGACTTTATATAAAAATCCTAGCACACTCCTCATTCTAGGCAGCAAAATGACAAGAATAGAGATGATACGGGACGCGATCAGGTACCTTAGGCGCTTTAAGGGGGCAACTATTGTGCTACACATTGACGACAGCATAATGGAGCTGCCTCTTTTTGCTGGGCACATCCAAGACTTGAGCTTGCTGTTTGAAGCAGGAATCCGTCTAGCCATTGTGCCGGGCGCAAAGGCTGCAATTTCGCGCGTGCTTGCCGCATACCACATGCCGTGGCGCTTTGTAGAAGGCATTAGGATTACCTCTAGTAACGGCATGGACTTAATTCAAATGGCAGCCTTTGATGTTGCAAATAGGATTATGGCGCGCCTTGCTGCAGAGCGCCTGCACGGCATTACAGGCAGCTGGGTTTCTGCGCATGGGCGCGGCGTAGTTGGCGGCGTGGATTTCGGCAGTGCAGGCCTTATAACGCGCGTTGACGCGCCTTCGCTAAAAACCGCTCTTGACGACAGCTTTATTCCCATTATGCCGTGCGTTGGCTGGACCGCAACAGGCAAGGCGTACAATATCTCTTCTGTTGAGCTTGCGCTGCACACAGCCTGCGCTCTCAACGCAGACAAGCTCTTTTTTTTGGAAGAAGGCATCATCCTGTCTGCTGACGAATTCGCTTCGCCAGAAGGCGCGGTAATTTCCCATGACAATAGGATTGCAGCCATTCCTGCAAGCGAGGTTGAAATGTTTATCCTCAATAATAAGATGGAAGAGCAAAGCCTAGCCGCAAATTCAGGCGATGATGCAGAGGATGTGCTTTACGCTAACAAGTGGGTGCGTGCGGCACATCTTTTGCGTTGTTGCCGCGACGCTTGCTTGGAAGGTGTAGCGCGGGCGCATATTCTTAACGGCGCGGAGGACGGCGCTATTCCTGCTGAAATTTTTTCTGAAACGGGCTCTGGCACTATGGTGTTCAAAAGCGATTACAGCAAGTTTCGCTCCATGCGCGAATCTGATGTGCCCGCGATAATTTCGCTAATGCATCCCTTTGTACAAAGCGGCGCCCTTATCCCACGCACAGAAGAAGAAGTCAAGCGAGATCTTGAATACTTTACCGTATACGAAATTGACGGGGCTATCCGCGCTTGCGCCGCGCTAAAGCCTTATCTCGCCTGTAATTGTGCGGAAATTGCAGCTGTTGCCGTTGACGATTCTTGCGCTAACGCAGGCATAGGCTTGGAGCTTCTAAAGCGCCTTGTCGCGGAGGCGCGGGCAAAAGGCTTTGCCTTTGTGTTTGCGCTTACAACGCAGACTGCGGACTGGTTTGAGCGCTTTGGCTTTACGCCTGCAGAACAGGCTGCAATTCCCCCAGAACGGGCAGAGAAAATGCGTCCTGAGCGTGGTTCGCGCATTTTGCTTTTGCGGCTATGATTAGCGCCAAAAGCTAAGAATTAAGAGCTAAGCGCTTGGGAAGGGCAAGCGGAAACTCTTGCCTTGCGCAATTCGATATTCTTTTATTAAAAAATTGAGGACTTTTTAACATGAAAACCTACTCGCGCTTTGGGCCTTTAAGCTTCTATAAAAAAGCTGCAACCCTTGCAGTACCTGTAACGCTTCAAACGCTAGTGCAAAACCTGGTTTCGCTTGTGGACAACTTTATGGTGGCTGGGCTTGGCGACTTAAAAATGAGCGGCGTGAATGCTACAAATCAGTTTATTTTCCTTTTTCTTGTGCTTTTAAATGTACTTTCCGTTGCAAGCGGTATCTTTATGTCGCAGTTTAACGGCGCGGGAGACAAGGAAGGTATGGGGCAGGTTTTCCGCTTTAAGGTGTTTGCAGGCGTAGGCTTTGCAGCTCTAATGATGATAGCAGCCCTTGCCTTTCCCGGCGCGCTGCTTTCGTTTCTTCTTAACCAAAACGCACAGCGAGCAGATATTGTAGCAGCGGGAACACCATATTTTAGAGTAATAGCGCTCACCTTTGCGCCGATTGTGCTTTCAACAGCTATTGCCTCATCGTTTAGAGAAACGGGGCGCGTAATCCCTCCGCTTTTAATTTCTGTTTTGGCGACTCTTGTAAACACATTCTTTAACTGGGTGTTCATTTACGGGAACCTCGGTGCGCCCCGCCTTGAAATAGTAGGAGCTGCCATTGCAACGGTTATCGCGCGCGTTGTGGAACTCATCATTTTTATAGCCTTTGCGTTGCGTGCAAAGCCCGCCTTTCTTGTACGCGTGTGCGAGTTCTTTAGGGTAAACCTTAGCCTTTTTTTTACCATTGTGCGCAAGTCAGGCTTAATTCTTCTTTCTGAAATGACTTGGGGCGTAACCGAAGTGGTAGTAAACATCCTCTATTACGGGCGAGGCGGGGCTGAAATTGTAGCGGGGCTTTCGGCCGCCTGGGCAATAGCGAATGTCTTTATGTCCTTTAACGGCATTTACACGGCAACGGGCGTGATTGTAGGCGGCGAGCTAGGCCGCGGCGAGCTTGACGAGGCAAGGCGAGACGCGCGCTGGATGATGAACGGAAGCGTTGTATTCGGGCTGGGTTTATGCCTCCTTGAAATGTGCTCAACAGCGCTTATTCCTATTGTGTTTGGCAACCTTTCCGCCGAAGCGCAAGGCGTTTGCCGCATGATGATTTTCGTAATAAGCGCCTATCTTCCCGTGTGGTCATATATTAACACGCAGTTTGCAGTCGCGCGCTCAGGCGGCGACGCCGTCATGGGCGCCTGGGTTGACGTGGGCGTGAACATACTGCTCTTTTTACCTGGAATGTTTCTCCTCGTGTTCCTTACAGGGCTTGGTCCCGTTGAGATGTACGCCATTGTAAAGCTAACCGACTTTGTAAAGATAGCAATAGCTTCCTGGCAGCTAAAAAAGGAGCGCTGGGTAAAGAAGTTAACTTAAAGGCTTAGAGCTGAATGCCTGAAGCTTGTGGGGTACAGAGGGAGTCCTTGCTTTCTTACATGGAGCGCGCCGCCTTCCACCTAAGGCTAGGCGTTGATTAGCCCCCTACTCACCCGTATAATACGGCGAGCGGCCTTCTCCGCCTGAGCTGTGGCTTGCCATTGCACTGTAGCCATGAATTGAAGGCGCATAGTCTACGGCGTTATCGTCTCTCATGTCTTGCTTATATTGATCGTAAAGCACAACCGTGCCGCCCGACTCAACATAGCCGATTGGGTCATACTCGTAGAACTGGTAATTCCCGTGCAGCTCAATAGGCTCGTATGCTTGGGGAACGCCCAATCCACTTACCGATGTTATTTTCCCATAGGCAAAGACAAACTTCGAATATGTGTCAACGGCAATCAAAAACTGATCCAAGTCGACGACAAGAGCCGTCCCCGTTATCCTGTAAAAGCGGAAGCGCTCCATTCGCGTCCCTGTGTTATAGCCGCTAGTTGGCGAAACGAGCGGGTTCTTTCCCCTGTACTGGTAAACCGTCATCGAGCTTATTGGAAGTGTGCCAAAA
>CAYYCW010000107.1:0-6410 GCA_964470435.1 uncultured Treponemataceae bacterium | reverse complement strand
GAGCAAGTGGCTGTTAACCACTGGGTCAGGTGTTCGAGCCACCTCGGGGGAGCTTTGCAGGCGGGTATTCCGCCTGCTTTTTTTCACTCTACGCCCTCTAAGTTTGCAGCTTCCCTCATCTTTCCCTTAATTTCATTCACAACAGGATTATACTGGCTTTGCAAGGAGTTAACAGCGCGCAAGAGGGCGGCGTTATATTCAGCGTCTTGCTCAAGGGAAAGGGAAACTTTTTGCCCGTAAAGCTTTGAAAGCTCATCTTCCTTTGCCTTAAGGCGCGGCGTAAACTGCCGTTCAAGCGTGCTTAAAAGGGTATCTTTTTCTTCCAAGTACTGCCTAAAAATGAGATTAGCTTGCGTAAAAAGGCTTTCAATATTAGAGTGAGGAAGCATCGCCTTAAACCCCTTGGCTAAAAGAAGCGGCATAGAAGCGCCTTCTTCGTTTTCGGGAAGCTTAACCGCAGCGCAAAAAATAGACAAGGCTCCTTCAATAAATTTAAGCTTATCATTTTTAGGAATTTTTTCGCATTCTGCCGCAAAATCTTTAAAGTTTTCACCATCCAAAAAAAAGGCTGCTGCCTTTTTGCCGCTATTTTTTATTTTTTCGTTTTCAACTGCCCCCTTGTCAGCCTTAATATTTTCAGTTTTTTCTAAAGCTATATCCAGGGCAGATCGTATTTCACCCATAAAAACTCCTATATTTTAATAATACTGCCATCGGGCAGCGCAATGCAATCCATTGTAAAGTCAAAACTTTCCACAGGCAAGGAATCTATTATTTGGCAGGTAAAGCAAAAGCCAGCTACTGTAAACTTAGCTTTATCGTAGCGAGCGGAAAACTCATGCAAAAAGCGGTCATAAAAGCCCGCGCCGCGTCCCAATCGTTCACCTTTTTTAGAAAAGGCAAGACCAGGAACAAGAATAAGTAGGGGAAAGGAAAAAGCGTTATTTGCCCCTTCATTTATAGAAGAAGAAAATAGGAGATTGCCGCAAGTGGGCTCAAGGGGACCAAGAGCGCTTGCTTTAAGGTTTTCTCTATTTCCATCAAAAGAAAGAAAGTCAAGGCTTTTACCGTTTACGCGCGGAAGGCCAAGCGTTTTTCCGCCTTCAAGGGCAAGCTCAAAAATGGGGGATGTGTCAGGCTCATCGCTCATGGAAACAAAGGCAAAAATAGAAGCGCTTTCCATTACAATGGAATAAAGTTTGCTTCCTCTTAGGTTGGATGAAGATGTGCAAGCGCCACTAAGGATGTTAGCTTTCATTTTAGAGCGAAGCTGTCTTTTTTCTTCATTTTTGTGTTCGTTTTTTAACGCCATAAAGATTAAGTAATCTTTGTAGCGCATTTTTTTGTAAAAAGCTAGAAGCTGCGTGGAGTAAAGCAAGGAGGAATTAGCCATTAGCCATTAGCCATTAGCCATTAGCGAAGAACAAGCAATGGCGCGTACACACCGCTCTGCAGCCAGCAAGTTTCCGGGAGCAGTATACAAGAACGCAACAAGCGGAGAAATTTTTTGCGGGCGAGTACGCCAATTTCTTTCGATGTATAGACACAAAATAGGCTAGTCCGCTTGAATTTATAGGCGGCTAGCCTTTTAGTTTCTGCAAAAAAATCGGCGTAATTATTGCAAGGAAATTATCACTTATAGTACGGAAACGGAGCTAATGCTTGCTCCATCCCATATGTCGCTCTAAGTTCTAAGCTCTTAATTACTCCGTGCCCAAGTTATCTACCGTGTAGCCCGTAATCCGCCAAATGTTGTCGCGGCGGGCAAGCGTGTAGGTAAAGCGCTTTCTTTCCCTAAAGCCCGTGTAGTTAAACCATTCAATAGCGGTTACTGTACCCTCATTGCCGCTATAGGATGTGCGCTCAATCTGGAACTCGCCTGGAATAAGCGATATTTCGTTTTCAGCGCGACTTTGCATAAGCTCTTGCCTGTAGTTTTCAATCATATCAAGGCGCACGCTTTCGGACGCAGCGTTAAAGCGGCTTCTCTTGGCAGGATCGCCTGCAATCATTTGCTCAAGGTCAAGATAAAGGAAAAACCTTTCCCACTGCGACTTTTGCCGCGCGATTAAGGTTTCTGCAACAACCTGATCTGGCGGAATTTCTTCCGGGCGTAAAATGCCGCCTGTTCTTTCATCAAGCGGAAGGTAGCCTGTAGCCATTGCAGCAGCTGGCTCAGGTTTTACCTCTAGGGTTAGGCGGTTTGATTTAATGTTTTCTTCCGTGTAGTCAGGAAGGCGGCGCAATTCAGGGAAAAACGCGCATTCAAGGACATAGACACCAGGATCGCTTATTGTGATATAGTCCTTGATGTTTTCTACAAAGGAATAGGATTCGCCTGGCTCAAGCGTTACTTCCCTAAAGTAAACTTGGCCAGACCGAGTGCGCCTTTGAAGCCACTCGCTTGACTGCGGGAGTGCCCTGTTACGCATTGTTACAGCGCTAAATCCTATGCTAAAAAAATGGTCATCTGCAAGGCGAAATCGGTAAGTTTCCGAGCCCGTGTTTGTTATTGTGCAGTTTACCAGTATTGGCCTGGACTCCGCACTGCCGGGGTAATAAATGCCCTTGTTCAAAAAAGAAATTGACACTTCTGCTACATCAGAGCTTGAAGCGTCTTGCACAGTTTGCGCGGGCAAAAAAAGCGCTGCCATAATAAAGCATGCGCACAGTATATGCTTAACTTTCACGGGATTTAAGCCTCCTAAAAAACACAGGCAAATATTTCTCTTTTATGCCGAATATTGTATCGGCAAAATAGAGTCAATACTTGAGAGCTCATCTTAACTTGAGATGAGCTGCCTAAAATGATAGCATTATTTGCAATGAAAATAAAGGATATTTTTGAGTTTTTGCGCCGGTGGAAAGACTTTGCCGGCGCTTTTTCCGTTATAAGGAGCGCTGCCTGGCCACTAGAAATAGAAGGCGCGCAAGGCGGGCTTTTAGGCTTTTTTATTGCGGAATACTCGCGGCTTTTTAATGAACCCGCCGTTCTAGTAGTGCCTACAGAGCGCGAAATAGAGGCCGCAGCGCGCGACCTTGACGTGTCAGGGCTGGATTACGCCGTGCTTCCCTGGTGGGGGACAATGCCTTACCGCCCGGCGGCCGCGGGTTCCGCCGTATTTGCCGAGCGCTCTGCTGTCCTTGCCTCCATTGCGGAAGGGAGCTTGCCGCCCGTCCTTTTAATGACACAGCGCGCGTTCTTAACCCCTGTGCCAGACCCAGCTGTATTTACACGTCAGCTTATACCGCTTGCAACGGGCGCGTCCTTTGACCCTGTTGCCCTTGCGGAAACGCTGTCCGCTTACGGCTACACTCGCGTGCCGCGCATTTCCCTAAAGGGGGAGTTTGCCATGCGCGGCGAGGTTTTTGACGTTTTTCTTCCGGGCGGGGAGGCGGCGTACAGGGTGCTATTTGAGTTTAACCGCATAGAAGAAATAAGGCTGATTGACCCCGTTGCCCAAACTTCGCTAGAAAAGGTGAGCGAGATTGTTCTTTACCCTGCGCGGGAAGTGCTTTGGACAACAGAAAGGCAAACTGTGCTAACTAGGTGCCTTAAAGAAATGGTTTCCCGCGCGGACAATAGCGAAACGGCAGAATGGCAGCTTGAGCAGCTGCTGGACAGGCTACAAACTCACAGGGGATTTGAAGGCGAGGAAATGTTTTTTCCGCTTGCCTTTGAAAGGCCTTACTCGGCGCTGGATTATCTTTTAAGCCTTGAGAGAACGCCCGCCCTTTTTTTTCTTGACTACGATAGGCAAAAAAACGCTGTTGAAAGCCTTAACCGCGAATATTCAGGGCTTTACGTAAAGGCGGCAAGCGGCGCGGATGGTTGCACTTTTCCTCATCTTGTGCCAGAGCCCGCTCAGCTGCTCCTTGACTTTAACGCGCTTGTATCCTCTTACAAAAAGCGGCTCCTTTTTAGGACGCTGCACAGCGATGCGGAAGTAGAAGACGCAAGCAATGCTAGCGTAGTAATTGAAGAAAGCCATGATGAAGAGCAAAACTCCTCCTATTCTTATATAGAAGAAAGCGAAAGCGGCAGCAAGATCACGTTTGCCGCCGAGCCCGCAAGAAGCTTTTTTGGCAATATCAACTACTTTAAGGAAGAGTTGGGCAACCTTATAACTGCGGGTTGGGCGGTATTCATTTTTGCAGAAACCGAAAACCAAGCCGCCCGCATAGAAGCGCTTTTAGGCGACATTGCGGCTGTTGTGTTGCCGCTCAACCTTTCGGCGGGCTTTAGCGTGCCTGAAATAAAGCTACTAGCTATTCAAGAAAACGAAATATTCGGAAGGCGCCGTCGCGTGCCACCCGCAGGCAAAAAGGCTAAAAGCGCCGTGCTTGACACCTTTGTCGAGCTAAACCCTGGCGACTACATCGTGCACGTGCAGCACGGAATTGGCCGCTTTTTGGGCATTGAGCGGGTTAGGGCTGCGGGCACGGAGCGCGACTACATCAAACTTGAATACGCAGACGAGGAGACCGTCTTTATCCCCATAGAGCAAGTAAACCTTGTGCAGCGCTACATTGGCAACGAAGGCGACGCGCCAAGGCTCGACAGGCTGGGCTCAAAGTCGTGGGAAAGCCGCAAAGCCAAGGCGCGCAAGGCTGCCGAAGAAATTGCGCAAAGGCTAATTGATCTGTACTCAAGGCGAAAGGCGGCGCGTGGCTTTGCATTCCCGAAAGACACTGAGTGGCAGCTGGCTTTTGAAGCCGCCTTTCCCTACGAGGAAACCGATGACCAGCTTACTTGCATTGCGGAAGTTAAGGCGGATATGGAAGCCCCGCAGCCGATGGACAGGCTTATCTGCGGCGATGTTGGCTACGGCAAGACGGAGGTTGCAATGCGCGCGGCGTTCAAGGCGGTGATGGGCGGCAAACAGGTGGCGTTCCTCGCGCCCACAACAATACTTGCGGAGCAGCACTTTGAAACGCTAAAGGAGCGCTTTCGCGGCTTCCCTGTCAACATAGCGCAGCTTTCACGCTTTGTGCCCGCGAAAGAGCAGCGTGAAACACTAAAAAAAACGCTGGAAGGCGGCATAGACATCCTTGTAGGAACGCACAGGATTATCCAAAAGGATGTGCGCTTTAAGGATTTGGGCTTGATGATTATTGATGAGGAGCAGCGATTTGGTGTAAAGGACAAGGAGCGGCTAAAGGAAATGCGCGCAAACATCGACTGCCTGGCGATGAGCGCTACGCCAATTCCGCGTACACTGCACATGAGCTTGCTTAAAATCCGCGACATGAGCTTAATCGCGACACCGCCGCAAAACCGCCGCCCGATAGAAACCGTTGTAGCTGAGTTTAGCGGCGAACGTGTAGCGCAAGCTATAAGGCGCGAGGCAGAGCGCGGCGGCCAAGTCTTTTATCTTCATAATCGAATAGAAAGCCTAGAAGACACGCTCATTTTTGTGCAGTCCCTTGTGCCCGAAATGCTAATACAAGTGGCGCACGGCCAAATGAGCGCGCAAGAGCTTGAAGACGTTTTCCGCAGCTTTAAGATGGGCGGCTTTCAAGTTCTAATTTCCACCGCAATAGTAGAAAACGGCATCGACATTCCAAACGCTAACACAATCATTATTGACCGCGCCGACATGTACGGCGTTTCGCAGCTATACCAACTTCGCGGCAGGGTTGGCCGCTCATATCGCAAGGCTTACGCTTACCTCCTTTATCCTGCTGACAGGGAGCTTTCCGAGCTTGCGATGAAACGCCTTCAAGTTATTTCGGACTTTACCGAGCTTGGCTCAGGCTTTAAGATTGCGATGAAGGACATGGAAATACGAGGCGCGGGCAACCTTTTGGGCCGCGAGCAGTCGGGAGAAATTTATTCTGTGGGCTTCGATATGTATTTGCGCCTTTTGGAAGAAGCTGTACAGCGATTGCAGGATACAGGCTTTGTGCCCGAAAGCGAGGTTTGGCTTGAGCTTGAGTATTCAGGCTTTATCCCCGATAGCTACATTCCTGCGGCGCAAACAAAGATGGAGTTTTACAAGAAGATAGCTTCCATCACCACAGCGGAAGAGCTTGACGCAGTAACCTATGAGCTTTTAGACCGCTTTGGCCCCTTCCCCGACGAGGTGTCAAGCTTGCTTTCGCTTGCAGAAATACGCATTATTTGCAAAAAGCTTGCTGTTGCTAGTTTGCGCGAAAGGCGCGGCGTTGCCCGCGTTGAATTTGCTAAAGTTGCCAATATTTCTGTGGAAAAGGTTTTGCGCCTTATAAGCGAAAGCGGTAGCCGCGCACGCCTTGATCCTAAAAGCCCCAACGCGCTACTCCTTGAAACAGGACAAATAGGCTTGCGCGAAAAATCTGAGTATATAAGAGAAAAATTGAACGCGTTAGTGTAAGAGCTAAGAGCATTAGGGAAGAGCAAGAAGCATTCGCTTTAAGAACTCTACTTG
>CAYYCW010000106.1:0-6462 GCA_964470435.1 uncultured Treponemataceae bacterium | reverse complement strand
CTTGAATAGAGTGTTTGTTGACAACCTTACGCTACCGTTGTTATAGCTGTATTAGTCAAGAGCAATCGTAATCTAAGTGTCTGTACCGCCACCTAGGTAAACGGTAGCCGTCTGCACGCTTAGCGCTGTTTGCCATACCCTAGAGCTTCTAGCTCATAGGCTATTTAGCATGAATTTCTCACCAGGAAGAGAGTCATCTCTTAGGTGATGTTGGGCGTAATTGCGGACAGGAAGGCTTTGCTCATTGCAGCGCATATCTTTACAAAGAAGATAATTTTTTTAGGCTTTGTTCATTTTTATTCAAAAGCGCTTGCACAAAAACCGACAATACTATACAGTAGGCTTTGAGTTTTGTTTTTCATAGAAACCCTTCCTTGATGTTTAGGAACTGCTCTTTAGGGGTTAGAGGGCAGTTCCTTTTTTTATTACAGTAATCAGTTTTGCGGCATATTGCGGCATATATAATATAGAAGGCAGAGGGCAGTTGCAGTGTTTTCTTCAATAATATAACGCTCATCATTTTGTTTTTATTGGTCGCGCGGTGCTAAAATGGGCAAAATTGAA
The DNA here is from genome assembly GCA_964470435.1 of uncultured Treponemataceae bacterium. Classification (GTDB taxonomy): domain Bacteria; phylum Spirochaetota; class Spirochaetia; order Treponematales; family Treponemataceae; genus Avitreponema. The sequence goes on along the minus strand of CAYYCW010000106.1, from coordinate 5,898 downwards.
AGCAATGGAGAAATCACTAGCAATATTGTCAATTACATAGAAAATAGACCAGAGAAAAATGAAGGCAGGGCACGTAAAATTCGCCTTGTTTTCGTTTGTATTCTATAAATATAAAACAATAAAAAGCTAATGCTGTCTTCAAAATAACCTGCCTTGGATTGCAAGGCAATTGTGAATGTTGACTTACTCAAGAACTAATGCTATCGTAGATTAACAGGCATTTATGGTAGTTTTCAGTTTGTTGACAGTGCTTTTTTGCGTTCTAGCAGTTGTACTCAACGCTGCATCTATTTTTGTTCTCTTAAAGAAAAAGGCAGGGGGCGAAGTTCCTGTATATTCCCTTGTCTTTGCGGTTTTTTCTTTTATATTGCTTATAGCGGCTGCATTAAGCTGCCTGCTTTCAGCATACACTGTCATGTTGCCCTCAGCTCTTTTTTTGGCTGCGGTATGCTTGATTTTACATTTTTCAACAGAAAGCGCCTTTGCTCAAGAGGAAAATCAAGGCGAGGTTGACGCCAATTTTGCCACAGAGGACAATCAGCTAAATAAATTATCATATTATGAAGATAAAAGCGGAGCTTTGCTTAGGGTTGGGCAAGCGTTTATAGAGCATATAGCGCAAGCCGTTCCAGACACAGAAAAGATAGGCAAGTTTCTTGACTTTGCGAATAAGATGCTTATTCAAAGCATAGAGGCGGACGGCGGGGTTATATTCCTTGTTGATGATTATGATGATATTCTAAATTCAATGGCTTTAAGCGGACAGTTTCCGCCGCCGTACAAGCTACCTGATGATCTTCCACTTAGCCAAAGTAATGTGGAGAACAGCTTAAGGAATGCTAAGCTTTCATTTAAAGGAAATATTTTTGGAGAAGCGGCTCTTTCAGGCGAGCCTATTTTGATAAGCAACGCGGGTGAGGATTCGCGTATTTTTGCAAATAATTTTGAAGATGTTTTTCAACCTGGAAGTTACATAATAGTGCCTCTTGTCGCTGATAATAGTATTATAGGAGTCGCCGGGCTTTCGAGGCTTTTGCAAAGCAAGCCGTTTTCTGACAAAGACTTTGCCCTAGCAAAAGGCTTGGCAATGTGCGTGGCTGCTTCAATCAATGCGCTGTACACGCTGCAAGAAATTATTGAGGGAGCAGGACTTGAGCGCGAATCTGCAGTTTCTGCAGAAATACAAAAGATAGTATATCCAAAACATGTGCCGGAACTGCCTGAAATTGGCTTTGGCTTATTTTTTCAACCAGCTAGGGGAATATGCTCTGACTACTGCGATGTAATTACTGCAAGAAGAGATCGAATTGCGTTAATCATTGCTGATGTTGCAGGCAAGGGTATCATTTCTAGCATGGTTATGATGTCACTACGGGCAATTTTGCATCTTATCACAAATACAACAAAAAGCTCTAGCACAATCATGAGCTGGCTTAACAAGGGCATAACGGGAAGGATAAATATAGACCACTATGCTACTGTTTCGTATATTTCGTATTCAATGGAAACGCACGAAATTGAATACTCTAATGCGGGGCATTTGCCTGCGCTTGTGTGGAGAGCTTCTAAAGGCAGAATAGAGGCCTTGCATATCAACTCTGATCCGATTGGAGTTGAGCGCAATTCAGAATACAAAGAAATCAAATTGACAGTCGCGCCAGGAGATATTATAATTTTATTTACGGACGGTGTTATAGAGGCTCTTAACAAAGAAGGCAAGCAATATGGCATGTCGGGGCTTTCAAGGGTTATATCTGAAAACGTTACGGCTTCTGCAAAAGATATAGCCTTGGCTGTTAAGAGTGATCTAAGGAGCTTTATGGGCTCTGCCGCCCTGTATGATGATCAAACATTGCTTGTTATGAAAATAAAAGGTCTGTGATTTTAGAGGGGAATTAAATTTATGGAACTTAAAATCCGCAGAAGTGGAGACATTTACATTATAGATGCCAGCGGCGAAATGGATTTATACAATTCATACAAACTAAAAGAGCTTGTTATGAAAATGCTTGAAAAAAATGTGCAGTCGTTCATTATAAACCTTGAAAAGGTCGACTACATAGATTCATCAGGCATTGGCGCGTTAATTTATATTTGCTCCACAATAAAGAAAAAAGACTTTAAGCTCGCTATTGCTAATATTCACGGTGCGGTAAAAAAGGTAATTGAGTTAACTAAACTAACGGCATACTTCCCCATTGCAAATAGCATTGAAGAAGCTCTTGCTACGCTTGCAAAGTAGACAGGATTAAAGCATGCCTCAAGTTAAGGAGCTCCGTTCTGACAGCAACGACCCCCTGTTTTATAAAGAAAACATGCTCTACAAGGAATTTCCCTCGGATTTTCGCCAAATACGTTATTTTACCCTTTTGATTATTCAAGCGGCACCCATTGAAATTAAGGACATTAATCTTTTAGAACAGCAAATAAGCGAAATTATAAAAAACGCGGTAAAACACGGAAACAAATGTGACTTAACCAAAAAGGTGCGTGTTTGGTATTCATTTTCTACGGAACAAGCGCATGTAATTGTAGAAGATGAAGGGGAAGGCTTCAATGACTTGGAAAAATGGAATGAGTTTAATAAAAAGCGCATGGAATGCCTTTTTAATCAGGATTATGAAAATTTAGGTAGCTTTGTTTCTTTTAGGTCTGATAAAAGCGATGACCAAGACGGAGGGAATGCGCTTTTTGCCGCCCTTGAATACTGGAATGGTGGCTTTGTTTTTAATGATGCAAGAAATGGCGTGGCAATGCTTAAACACTATCAGCAACGCAGACGTGGAATATCTGCATCCTCAGAAGAAGCTATAGCTTTTAAGCCGTTTTAATAAAACACTGTAAGCTCTTCTGAGAAGGGTTTAACACATAAACATAAAAAGCTGTTCAATATAAATCAACTAACAACTCCCTTTTTTACAACCTAATGGCGTTTTGACTTAATAAGAGCTTGTAGATGTGGTAAAGATTTCTCCAACAAAAACGCTAGCTAGCTTTGCTGTTTTGCAATCAATCCCTATCAAGTTTTACGCCGTAGATTTGCCAGACTGCCTGATATATACCAGCAAGTAAAGCATTTTACAGTCTTTTCACCCGCTTGCCGCTATAACACACGGGCCAAAAAGACTTGTGATAAAAGGCTATTACTTTTTCTTTAAGTATTTCACGCTGTCAAGGGCAACAGCGGCGATTATAATGAAGCCCTTGAACACGAACTGCAAGTTTGTGTCTATTCCTAAAAAGGTGAGGCAGTATGTAAGCCCTGTAAATATGATAACACCTATTGCAGCTCCGCCTATTTTACCTATTCCGCCTGTAAAGGAAATGCCACCTACAACGCAGGCTGCAATTGCGTCCATTTCAAAGCCCTGACCCGTTCCTGCGCTGGCGTTTGCTCTAAACGCTTCAAGAAATGCTCCGCAGCCGTAGAAAATACCCGCCATGATAAACACGCCCATTGTAACGCGGAAAACGCTTATTCCGCTTACGGCTGCGGCTTCCGCGTTACCGCCCACAGCGTACATGTTTTTTCCAAAGGTGGTTTTGTTCCATATAAACCACGCTACAATTATTGCAATAATAGCCGGCACAATGAGCTTTGGGAAGGTAAGACCTGGAGCTATAATCCAGCGACCGCCAAGGGCATCCTTTATTGAGCTTTCAATAGAGCCCACAGGCACGCCTGTTGTTCCAAAGAACAAAAGACCGTAAATGATAAGCTGAGTTGAGAGAGTTGAAATAAAGGGATGTATTTTAAGCTTGGCTGTAAACACTCCTGCAAAGGAGGTAAATATAACACATAGCAATATTGAAAGGACAAGAGCCATGACTACGCGCAGAGCCATAGGCATTCCGCTAAAATCCCACGGGCCCATGCCGAAAAAGCGCACAATATTAAGGCCTGGATGCAAGATGAGTCCTGTTGTAACTGAGCCCATCGCTACCATGCGCCCTACGCTCAAGTCGGTGCCTGCAAGAAGAATAAGGCCTGCAACGCCTAGCGCGTAGAACATACGGGTAGAAGACTGCTCAAAAATTGTAAGGATATTTGGAACAGACAGAAGCCTTCCCCTGCCTGTAAGAGGTGCGCTTACAACGCAGACAATGAAGAAAATTAAAATAGCAAGGTAAAGCCCATTTTCAAGGAAAAACTTGGAAGCTGTAAGGTTATACACATAGTCCCTAAAGGAGAGCGTAAAGTCTTCTGAAAACTTTGTCTTTCCGTTGCGAAGCGAGCGGTTAATATGCACATGGTCTACAAAGGCTTGGTTTTTAGCCGCCTTGCAGCGTGAAACCGCAGTTTGATAGCGGGATTTTGCATCAAAAAGCGATGAGCGCATCTCGTACTTAATGACAGAGGTTTGTGATTTTATAGCATCGGAATCTTGCCCTGAAGAAGAAAGCTCTGCAATTTTTTTGGCTGCTTCTTCTTTAATCCGTACAGTATCTTCTTTATAGGCATTGGAAAGATTAGCAATCTGCGCGTTTTGTTCTGCAATGACGCTGGCAATATAGCTCTTTGCAGCCGTATTTGAGTATGCTATAGCTTCCCTTTCAATGCGCTTTTCATCATCCTTATTAGCTGCGGAGATCTCCTTGGCGGTTGCAATCTGCTGTCTCCTGTCGGCAATGAGGGCAGAGCGCTCTGCAAAATCAAGGAGCTTGTTTCTCTTGGCTGCAAGAATTTCCTGCTGCATAGCCGCAACCTTGTTTACGCCATCCTTTCGCAACTCCGCTAGAATGGATAGATAATTTTGAAGCTTTATGTCCTCATCTAGAGATTTAAGCTCTTCAGTTTTTTCGCTCATGGTTATCCTCACAAATTTTCAGCTGCAAGGAGCAGCAAGATTTCCTGGGTTGTTTCTTTAGTGTTTACAATACCTGAAATCTTATGATTTGACATAACGGCAATCCTGTTTGTGATCCCTAAGATTTCAGGCATTTCGCTTGAAACAACAATTATCGTTTTTCCTTCTTTTGCCATGTTAATTATAAGTTGATAAATTTCGTACTTTGCGCCTACGTCTATGCCGCGCGTAGGCTCGTCAAGAAGGAAAATTTCAGGCTGTCTTTCAAGCCACTTTCCTATAATCACTTTTTGCTGATTGCCACCGCTTAAGGCGGTTATAAGCTCATCAATGGAAACGCACTTTGTACGCATTGTGCGTACTTCGCGATTGGCAGCCTCTTCCATCTTTTTTTTAGAAAGCACGCCGCGCGTCTTGTAACTGGAAAGGTTTGTAATTACGGTATTGAACATTATTGAAGCTTTACCAAACATTCCGTTAAGCTTCCGTTCTTCGGTTACAAGCGCAAAGCCATGATCCATCGCGTCGCGGCTGCTGTTAAAGCGAAGCCGCCTTCCGCCTAGCGTAATTTCCCCAGAAGCTATTGTCCGCACACCAAACAGGGCTTCCAAAAGCTCGCTTCTGCCCGCGCCTACAAGCCCGTAAAGGCCGAAAATTTCGCCCTTTTTTACAGTAAAGGATATGTCTTCAAGCACAGGATTAAATTTTGTAGTTAATCCGCGAATTTCAAAGTAATCCTCGCCTGGAGTGTTGTTAACTTCAGGAAAGCGATTGTCAAGCGAGCGGCCAACCATTGCCGCAATAAGCTCATTCATATTAGTTTCGCCTATCTGCCTTGTAAAAATCATCTTTCCGTCGCGCAAAACCGAAACCTCATCGCAAATTTCGAAAATCTCGTCCATCTTGTGGGAGATGTAAATAAAAGAAACGCCTTGAGCCTTAAGATCCCGGACAATCTTAAAAAGGCTTTGTATTTCCCGCTCGGTTAAAGAAGATGTAGGTTCGTCAAGGACAATGATTTTTGCGTCGTAAGAGACAGCCTTTGCAATTTCTACCATCTGCCGCTGCGAAACAGACATTGTGCGCATTA
>CAYYCW010000105.1:0-6467 GCA_964470435.1 uncultured Treponemataceae bacterium | reverse complement strand
AACTTAAAACTTAAAACTTAAAACTTAAAACTTAAAACTTAAAACTTAAAACTTATCTAACTCGCAATAGAACATGAGGCGCAAAGAGTGTAAAATCATCACTCTATGCAAAGATCTCTTATAAGTGGAACGCCGTGGAAGAGCATTTTATCCTTTGCATTCCCTGTGTTTATGGGAATGCTTTTGCAGCAGCTTTACAACACAGCTGACACAATTATAGTAGGCAATTTTTCTGGGGAAGGGCCATTAGCCGCTGTTGGGGCGTGCGGGGTGCTTACAATGGTGTTTTTAGCGCTTTCAAGTGGGTTTTCCGCAGGCGCTAGCGTAATAATTGCCCAGTCCTTTGGTGCGGGAAAGGAGGCGGAAATGCGCAGGCAAGCTTCATCTTCCATTGTTGTGCTGCTTGCGATGGGAATTGCCACAACGGTGGTTGGCCTGGCTATAAGCCGCCCTGCTCTAGAACGCTTGCTTGCAACACCCATCAGTCTTCTTGGAATGGCGGACACTTACTTTAAGATTTACGCTTGCGGATTTTTTTTTCAGTTTGGCTACAATATAATTGCTGCTGTTTTACGCGGGGTGGGAGATAGCGCTGCAACGCTTTATTTTCTTTTAATAGCAAGCGTTATTAACGTTGTGCTGGACATTGTATTTGTCTACAACTTTGGAATGGGCGTTGCGGGTGCCGCCATTGCTACAGACATTGCGCAAGCAGCTTCCTTTATTGCGGCTATCGTTTACATGACAAAAAAATACTCTGTGTTCCGTTGGAAACTAAGGGAGCTTACCTTTGAATTGCCGCTTGCAGTACTTACCTTGAGAAGAGGCTTTCCAATAGCTTTGCAGCATTTAATTGTTTCATGCGGCTTTATGTTTATTCAGCGCGCTGTAAATAGCTTTGGCGAGGCTATGACAGCTTCTTTTTCTGTGGCGCAAAAGGTAGATTCCTACATGATTTTGCCTGCAAGCGCCCTTATGACTACACAGTCAGCTTACACGGGGCAAAACATAGGCGCCGGTCGCGTAGAGAGGATAACTGTAGGGGCTAGGCAGACTGTGCTTATGTCTGAAATTATTTGCCTATCCATTTCTGCAATCATCTTTATTTTTGCGCAGCCTATAGTAAGGGCATTCGGGCTAAGAACAGAAGCTGTAGCCTATTGCACATCGCACGTCCGCTTTGCTTCTTTTTGTCTTGTAATATTCGCAGGCTACTTTCCGCTTTTGGGCTTGTTCCAAGGCGCGAACGATGCCTTTTATTCCACCTTTGTAGCTACAACCGTACTTGCAATGCGCGTTCTTGTAACCTACACGTTAAAGGAAGTGCCTGGAATAGGATATAGGATAATTTGGGGGAACATGCTTTTTGGATGGGGCACAGGATTTATTCTTGCATGGACGCACCTTTTGCGCGGCAAATGGAAAAGCAAGGCGCAAAAATGAATAGCTAGATAAAAAAAGCTAGAGCTTGCCGCTCCAGCTGCTTATTAATCAACTAAATTACCAGTGCCACTCATCCCAGCTGTAGCCGCCGTATACCATGCGTAAATGGAGGCGGCGGCGGCGAAAACGGAGGGTGGTAATGGCCGAACGGCATATGTGGCGGGTAATAGCACGGCGGCTTGTATGGAAAATGTGGATAATACGGTGGTGAATAATACAGCAAACTCCCTCCTTTAATTTTAACAATGAAGAACAAGCTCTAAAACGCACTTTTAGAATTGGATAACTTTATCGGTGGTAAACTATAACGCACAACTTTTCAAGATAAAAAGAAAGTAAAGCTAAGACGATTTGCTAATAGCGCAGCCAAGCCGCTTGAAGCTTGCGCTGCGGGTTGCAAGCCGCCCGCTGAAAGCTAACAAAATGCCTAAATTCAAGCGTTGACAGGAATCTAGCATGCAGTAAACTAGCCTTGAGGCTAGGCTATGAAAGAAAAGAGCAAAACTGTAGGCATTATCGGCATGGGTCGCTTTGGAAGCTTTTGGGCGGAGTTTCTGTCTAAGGACTTTGAAGTGCTGGGCTTTTCGCGTACCTTAAGCGAGCACCCATTTTGCACCTTGCGCCCGCTTAAAGAAGTGTGTGCAACGCACACGGTGTTCCTTACTGTGCCCATGCGCTCCATGCCTGAAACATTGGAAAAAATCGCCGCGCTAATCGCGCCCCAAACCATTGTAGCGGATACTTGCTCTGTAAAGGTCCTGCCCGCGCGCTGGATGCTTGAAAAGCTTAACTCCAGCACAAAGATACTTGCAACGCACCCAATGTTTGGCCCTGAATCCGCAAAGTTTAGCCTTAAAGGATTGCCAATCGTGCTTTCCCCAGTTCGCCTGGACGAAGGCGACTTTAGCTTTTGGAAAGCCTTTTTTGCCAACAAGGCTCTTTCAGTAATTGAAATGTCGCCCGAAGAGCACGACAGGGAAGCCGCCAAAACACAGGCCCTTACGCACATGGTTGGCAGGGTTTTAAGCCGCATTGGGGTGCGTGATTCCGAGATAGGCACACTTTGGTACCAAAGGCTTGTTTCAATATGCCGCCAAGTTGATAAAGATTCAGAAGAGCTTTTTAGCGACATGCAGCGCCTTAACCCCTTTGCAGAACAAGTGCGTAAAGACTTTGAAGCGGAGTGGCAAAAAACTTCAGATGAGCTAGAAGCTAGAAGCTAGAAGCTAGAAGCTAGAAGCTAGAAGCTAGAAGCTAGAAGCTTATTTTTACGCTGGCATTACCTTTTGGGAATAGCTCCAAGCTCCAAGCGGTTGATTATAGCCTTGCAATGGGGCTATTATTGCAAGACACTGTCTTTAAGGAGAAATAATGCAAACATCTATAATAGGATTTCCAAGAATAGGGGCTGCGCGCGAGTTAAAGTTTGCTTCAGAAAAGTATTTTAAGGGCGCGCTTTCCTTAGAAGAGCTTTCTTCTTGTGCATCTACACTTCGCGCGCGCCACATATCAGAAGAGATTGCAGAAGGCATTGACTTTATTCCCTGCAATGACTTTTCGCTTTATGACGCCATGCTAGACACCGCTGTGCTTTTGAACGCTATTCCTGAACGCTACCGCGCGCTTGGGCTTTCCGCGCTTGATACCTACTTCGCGATGGCCCGCGGCTATCAGGGGGAGGCGGGCGATGTTCGCGCGCTTGCAATGAAAAAGTGGTTTAACACTAATTATCACTATATTGTTCCAGAGATTGAAGATAGCACTGAAATAAAGCTTGTGGGCGAAAAGCCCTTGAATGAGCTTAAAGAAGCACAAGGGCTTTTAGGCTCTTCTTCATCTTGCATTAAGCCTGTAGTTATAGGCCCTTTCACGTTTTTAAAACTTAGCAAGTTTACAGGCACAAAGGGGGTGGCTGACTTTGCAGATGATGTAAGTTCGGCATATGTGCGCCTCATTTCGCTTTTGGAAAAGGAAGGTGCCGCCTGGCTTCAACTTGATGAGCCTGCCCTTGTAATGGATTTGTCTAGCGCAGACAAGGAGCTTTTTGCCGCGCTTTACCACAAGCTGCTTGCAGCGCGCGGTGGCATTAAAGTGCTCCTTCAAACCTATTTTGGCGACATTAGGGACTGCTACGTTGAAGTGTGCGGCATGGGCTTTGATGGCATTGGGCTTGACTTTGTAGAGGGACGCAAGACTTTTGAGCTTGTTTTAAGCGAACCCTTCCCTGAAAACACGCTTCTTTTTGCAGGCCTTGTAAATGGAAAAAACATTTGGCGCAACGACTACGCTAAGACAGTTGACGCAGTTAAAAAGCTCGCCAATAAAACAAAAAACATTGTGATTTCAACGTCATGCTCCCTTTTGCACGTTCCCTACACTGTAAAAGATGAGCACAAGCTAGAAGAAGAAAAAAAGCGCCACTTTGCCTTTGCCTCTGAAAAGCTAGAAGAGCTTAAGGAGCTAAAGACAATTTGCTCATCCAAGAATCCTGAAGAAGAGGAGACGTTTAAAGCAAACCGCGCCCTTTTTGCTTCCGCCAGACTTGGGGATAATAGCGAAGTGCGGCAAAGGCGTTCTTCTATAAAGGATGATGATTTTGAAAGAAAACCCGCCTTTGCTGAGCGGGAAAAGCTGCAAAAGGCGCGCTTTAGCCTTCCACTTTTGCCTACAACTACCATAGGCTCGTTTCCGCAAACCGCGGACGTAAAGGCTAACCGTTCGCGCTTCCGCAAGGGCGAGATTGCAAAAGAGGAATACGAGGCATTCAATAGAAAAAAAATTGCGGAATGCATTTCTCTTCAAGAAGAAATAGGCCTTGATGTGCTTGTCCACGGCGAATACGAGCGCAACGACATGGTGGAATACTTTGGCGAATGCCTTGAAGGATGCGTTTTTACAGAGTACGCTTGGGTTCAGTCTTACGGCACGCGCTGTGTAAAGCCGCCTATCCTTTGGGGAGATATTTCCCGCGCAAAGCCTATGACGGTTGCTTGGTCAAAGTATGCGCAGTCACTTACCAATAAGCCTGTAAAGGGAATGCTTACAGGGCCTGTAACAATACTCAATTGGTCTTTCCCGCGTGAGGATATTCCTCTTAAAGAGTGCGCCTTGCAGCTTGCACTCGCCATGCGTGATGAGGTGCTTGACCTTGAGGCAGCGGGCATTTCTATAATCCAGATTGATGAAGCTGCCCTGAGAGAAAAGTTACCTCTTCGCCGCTCAGACTGGGACTCTGAATACCTTTCTTGGGCTATCCCCGCGTTCCGTCTTGTGCATAGTGGCGTAAAGCCTGAAACACAAATTCACACACATATGTGCTACAGCGAGTTTACAGACATTATTCCTGCTATTGACAGCATGGACGCTGATGTCATTACCTTTGAGGCATCCCGATCTGACTTGCAGATTTTAGATTCGCTACTAGCCAATAACTTTAGGACTGAAGTGGGGCCCGGCGTTTATGACATTCACTCCCCGCGCGTTCCTCCTGCAGAAGAAATTGAAGGCGCTTTAAAGAAAATGCTTAAAAAAATACAAGCTGAAAAGCTTTGGGTAAATCCTGATTGCGGGCTTAAAACGCGCGGCACTGAAGAAACGGAGGCAAGCCTGAAAAACCTTGTCTTGGCTTCCAGCAATATCCGCAAAACGCTAAGATCAGCTTAAGCGCTTGGCTAGCAAGGGCGGCGTGTTTTTTATTATTTAAGAATAAAGTGCGCCGCTTAAGCATTTTTAACTCTTGACAGTTTTTTTTATTTTTGTATACTTGCATTTATTAAGTATTACAAACACCTTTTCTTTTTAAGGAAAATTCCTAAAGCATTTTTAAGTTTGTTTTTATTCAAGCAAATGCGCAAAAAGCAATTTTTAACTTTGTTTATTTTTTACATAGACAGTTTTTAACAACAATAAACCTTTTTGGAGAAATAAATGTCCAGCACAAGAAGCAAAAACGAAGATGAGTTTTCAAGCTTGCCATTTCCTGAAGATGAATTGTCCCAAGCGGATACTTCTGACTACTTTGACAGCGGGTTTGAAAGAGGAGCTACGCTTCCTGCGTCGCAAGAACATAGCGAAAGGCGGGTTGTAGTGCGCGCTAGGGTAAAAAAGCCTAAAGATGCGCCTTCGTTTAAGAAAAAAGACTTTGATGCGCCTTTTGCGGCACAGGATGAAGGGAAAGAAGGTTTAGCCCCTGTTGTTTTTGAAAGCGCGGAAAGCACACGTAGCCGCGATTCCAAGCCTAAGCTTACAATAAATGAGCTTACTGTAATGGGAATGCATCCTCTAAGGAATCTTGCAGCTCAGTATGGCATTCCAGAAGATGATCTTGCTGCAATGAAAAAGCAAGAGATTGTCTTTCAGGTCTTAAAAGCGCATACAGAGCGCGGCGGTATTATCTTTGCTTCAGGCTCCCTTGAAATTCTTTCTGACGGCTACGGCTTTTTGCGCTCTCCTCAAAATAGCTACCTTCCAGGCCCTGAAGATATTTACATTTCGGCTAGCCAAATAAGGCTTTTTAACCTTAAAACAGGGGATACAGTTTACGGGCAAATTAGGTCTCCAAAAGATAATGAAAAGTTTTTTGCCATTATGCGCATTGAAACAGTCAACTTTGAAGATGTTTCTGCCGCGCGCTCCCGCATTCCTTTTGATAATCTTACCCCCCTTTATCCCACTGAAAAGCTAAATCTTGAAACAACAACGGCTGAAATTTCTACGCGCATAATGAACCTTTTTTGCCCAATAGGAAAGGGGCAGCGCGCCATTATAAGCGCGCCGCCGCGCACGGGAAAGACGATTATAATGCAAAAAATTGCAAACGCTATAACAACAAATCACCCAGAAGTTTATTTGATTGTCCTTTTGATTGACGAGCGCCCGGAAGAAGTTACCGATATGGAGCGCACTGTAAAGGCTGAAGTTATTTCTTCTACCTTTGACGAGCCTGCAACGCGCCATGTCCAAGTTACAGAGATGGTGTTGGAAAAGGCGCGCCGCCTTGTGGAGCATAGGCGCGATGTGGTTAT
>CAYYCW010000104.1:4716-6489 GCA_964470435.1 uncultured Treponemataceae bacterium | reverse complement strand
ATGAACCCCTACCAGCACGGCGAGGTCTTTGTAACTGAGGACGGCGCGGAAACCGACCTTGACCTAGGCCATTATGAGCGCTTTACGGACGTAAACCTTTCGCAAGCCAGCAACACGACGGCAGGCCGCGTTTATCTTGCTATTCTAAACCGCGAGCGCGAGGGCGGCTATCACGGCGGCACTGTGCAAGTTATTCCAAACGTTACAGACGAAATTCGCCGCCGAATGCTAGCTCCTGGCGAAGAGGCAGGTGCGGATGTGGTTATTACAGAAATTGGCGGCACCGTTGGCGACATTGAGTCCCTTCCTTTTATAGAGGCAATTAGGCAGATTAAGCGGCAGGTGGGCGTCCAAAACTGTGCCTACATTCACCTTACGCTTGTGCCTTACTTAAAGCAGGCGCATGAGCTAAAGTCAAAGCCCACGCAGCATTCTGTAAAGGAGTTACAGGGGCTGGGCATTCAACCCGATGTGGTTATGGTGCGCACTGAGGTGCCGCTTGACTCAGGCATCCGCGCTAAGCTTTCCCTTTTTTGCGATGTTGAGCCTTCCGCCATCATTCAAAACCTAAACGCTCGCTCCATTTACGAGGTTCCCCTGATGATGGAGCGCGAAGGCTTGGGGCGCGCTGTTTGCAAGGCTCTTAATATAGAAGATAAGCCTTCTAATTTGGAAGAGTGGGCTGCAATGGTAGAGCGCTACTATCATCCTGAGCGCATGGTGAAAATCGCCCTTGTGGGCAAGTATGTAAGCTTGCGCGATGCCTATCTTTCTGTGGCGGAAGCCCTTGTGCACGGAGGAATTAGAAATAACGCGGAAGTTACTATAGACTGGGTGGACGCCGAGACAATCACCTCATCTGACGCGGCAAAGGAGCGACTTAAAGACGCTGCGGGAATCATTGTGCCTGGCGGCTTTGGAAACCGCGGCATAGAAGGCATGATTTACGCCGCCGAATACGCGCGCACATCAGGCGTGCCCTACTTTGGAATCTGCCTTGGAATGCAGATTATGGTAACGGAGTTTGCAAGGGGCGCGCTTGGCTTAAAAGGCGCTTCTTCCACCGAATTTGACGCGAACACGCCACACCCCGTAATAGACCTAATGCCCGACCAAGACGGCGCAATTCTAGGCGGCACCTTGCGGCTAGGGCGGTTTGCTTGCGCGCTTTCTGCGGGCAGCTTGGCAGAAAAAGCGTATGGCGCTGCTGAAGTGTTTGAGCGCCACCGCCACCGCTACGAGTTCAATAACGCCTACAGGGAAAGGTTGGCAGCCGCTGGTCTTGTCGCCACAGGAGTGAACCCAGAGCGAAACTTGGTGGAAATTGTGGAGCTGCAAGGCCACCCTTGGATGATTGGCGTGCAGTTTCACCCTGAGTTTAAGTCAAGGCCAATGCGAGCGCATCCCCTTTTTAGCGAATTTATACGCGCTGCCCTTTCTTTTTCGCCCCAACGTTGCGACATTGCAGAAAACTCAAGCGAAGCGCTAGGAACAGCAGGGGTAGCTCACGGGCTCTAAGCTTGTTAACATTCCCTTGACAAAGCATAAACATTGCGTATATACTGACGCTCAAGGCAATGCGCAAGATTGCGCTATTGCTTCCGCTGCTAGCGGATAATGAGGAGGCGCGGGCTAACTCCCCTAACTCCCCTAACTCCCCTAACTCCCCTAACTCCCCTAACTCCCCTAACCACTACTTTTATGCTTAAGGGACTGGTGCGGAAAAAGGGCTGGAGCTGACTCCTCAAGACACTATTAAAAGGAGGTTTGTGA
>CAYYCW010000104.1:0-4616 GCA_964470435.1 uncultured Treponemataceae bacterium | reverse complement strand
GCGGAAAAAGGGCTGGAGCTGACTCCTCAAGACACTATTAAAAGGAGGTTTGTGAGCTTGAGTGTCAGCAGCCTGCCGCTGTATTGGCGGGCAAAAGTTTAAGGAGTTTTTATTTATGAAAAAAAAGATGATTGTCGCGGCAGCCTTGCTTGTGCTTGTGTTTGTGCCGCAAGGATTTTCTAAGACAAAGGGATATGTTAAAGCTTCGCTAGGCGGTGGCTTCACATATACTTGGGGCGAGATTATTGGCTTTGCTATTAGCCGGGATAACTATCGGCTAGAGACTGTTACATCAGTTGGCGGTCCTGTTTTTGCGCTAAAGCCCGCAGGCGGCGTTGAATGGAGGACAGAACGCGCTGACGGAACTCCCGGCATATTTTCGGTTTCCCTTGAGGCTTCAGTTGGGCTCGGTTTTGGAAGCCACCTCAATTTTACCAACGTTCCAATTATAGCGGTAGCACCTGGCCTTATGGGCATTTTCTCTTTCCACTTATGGAAGTTTGTGCCATACGTGGGTCTAGGTTTTTCTGTGCCGATGGTTTTCTCTGGGGACAATATCGCCTTTATAGCAAACGGCATACTAGACCCCGATGACTTTGCCTATTCCTTTGCCGGCAACGCGCTAATAGGCTTTGGCTTTAACGTTACAGAAAACATAATGCCCACCTTAGAATTTGAAGGGAGACTGGGCTTAATTCCATACAGAACAATTGACTTGCAGGCGCGCATAGGCTGCATGGTCAGATTTGGCAAGTGGTAATCCACAGCCTTTAGGCAATAGTGTTAGGGCATGGCAAGCAGCGGCACATGAACGAGCTGCTTACTCATGCCCTAGCTCCTCAGTTCTAAGTTCTAAGTTGCGCAAAAGAGACTCAATCCCTGAAAACTTGCCCACGCGAAGTTCCACTTGGCGCGGGCAAAGAGGCTAATGCCTTCTCTCTTCAATAGGAAGAAGGCGAGGATGATTATCGTAGCATTTACGATAATGTTAGCGATTGCAATGCCGTTCACGCCCACGTTTAGCGAAAAAGGCAGCTGGCTTATCAGGAAGGCGTCAAGCGCAATGGAAAGGGCCGTCTGCGCCGCAAGCAAAACGTAGATGTAGCCGTCCTTTTTTAGCGTTACAAGCACTAGCGAGATAAAGCGCCAAACTGTCGCGACAAGCGAGGCTATCATTTCAAGCTGCACATAGGTGACCGTTGCGTCAATCAGCCTTTCGTCTTGCGCCATGATGACGATAAGCGGCCGCGCAAAAACGATGACCAAAGCGGAAACAATCGCGTATATGGCAGTTGTAGCCGCTACGCCCGTGCGCACGCGGTTGGCAAGCTATTCCCTGTCGCCTAGCGCCTGCCCAGCAAGAAGAAAAGCGGCAAGATTAGCTCCTCCTGCACCACCTCGTAAAAGAGGCTTGCCCACTGCATTTGCTTGCGATGTTTATGCCGCCGTCGCTGGGCAAGTCGCCCAAAAAGAAGATATGCACTGTCTGGTACGTTGTGGGAATGAGCATTGTAGTCAATATTGCAAGCCATAATCTGTAGTTTACGGTCTTTAGCGCGCGGATAAATCTCATCGATTAGACTCTCTTTCTTTGGCCTCTCTTTTATGGGGATTAACGCTTAAAGCGCGGGCAAAAGGGCAACAAAAAGCCGCAAGGCAGTTTGCTTAAGTAGCGAAGCTTTGCGCGCCACGCAAGCACTATCTAGCTTTCAAGGCTTTCTTCAGGATTTGGATTTTCAGGGCTTGGCCATTCAAGGCTAAAGGAAACAGCCCTGTTGTCCCCTGCTGAAATGGAGAGGCCTTTAACTTCGCTTGTTGCAATAGTGTTGCCTATGCTGTCTTGGGCAAGCAGGGTAATTTTCCACTTGCCTGCTTGCACTGTAAAGGTTATAGGCTCTTCTGCAGGCGCTACAACTTCTTGCAAGTCAAAGCCTGTAGCTGAAACCATAGCCACATGCCAACTGGAAACAGCAAAGGTTTCTGTCGCCACTTTGCTTTCCTGCAAAGGAATCCCTGAGCTATATTCAGCAGCGTGGCTTTCCAGCGTTTCTGTTGCATTTTGAGTATCTTCGCTAAGGCTTTCTGCCGCATCGGTTTTTGCAGCGTCAGGGCTTTCTTGGCTTTCAACGCTTGGCGTGATTTCGCCATCATCTTTGGAGATAAGAGCAGGAAGCATTAAAGAAAAGGTAGCCTCCGTTTCCGCAGGATCATAGCCCAGACCATTGGAGCAATCCACAAGGAAAAGCAAGCACGCTAAGGCAGCGTAAAAAATGTAGCGTTTCATTTTAACTCTATTACCTCCTCAAAACAAGGTTGGCCTTGAACCCTTCCTTCAACAGTTACTACCTTGCCGTTTTCAGCAAAGGCAGCTGAAATTAAAATGACATCGCCTGCAAGGGCTTCCTTAGCGTAGTTGATGCTTATGTTTTTTATGTCAGCTTCTTGAAACTTCTTAGGCAGCAAGTCCATGACAAAGGCTGCGTACCTGGAATTATTGACGTGGCCGTTAGAATCAATGTCGGAATACCCAACCCTTCGCTCCCCAAGCATCTCCATGTCTTTAGGAGGATGTATTTTAGCTGGCGGCGGGCAGTTTACAGGAATTTCAAAGTCAGGCTCCGTCCTCATTGTAAGGACCGAAGGCTTAAGTATACGCCGCGTTTGCGGATTAGCAATAAGCCACAAGCTTGTGCCAGAAACAAGGCTTTTGCCTGAATCGTTTTCAAGGGTATACTTTCTTGAAAGCGAAATGCCTTTTGGCCTTTCTTCCCAAGTTTTAAGAAGAAGCTTGTCGCCCGCGCCGGGGTATTCGTGTATTTCAAACGAAAGGCGGGAAACAAGAATGGCTATTCCGTTTTCCCCTAATATTTTTGCAGACATTCCTCGGCGGCTAAAATCCTCAACTGCTGTGTCGGAGGCAATGCACAAAAGCTCATGGACGCTCATCCTGTTTTTTATATCGCATTGGCCAAAATATAGCTTAAACTCCCTAAAAAAAATATTGTTTTCTTCAAACCATTCCCTGTATATAACTGTATCATTTTGCGCCATATATATACCTGCTTACTTAAAGGCAACATCAAGCACCATCATAAGCGTAAAACCAAGCGCCGTGCTTACCACGCCCGCGTCAGAGTGAGAGCCTTGGTGAGTATCAGGGATTAGCTCTTCAATAACCACGTAAATCATTGCGCCTGCGGCAAAGGCTAAAAGGCCTGGAATTGCAGGCAAAAAAACAGGAGCAAGAATAAAGGTTAAAACAGCTGCAATTGGCTCCACCGCCCCTGAAAGCACGCCGAAAAGAAATGCCCTTGCCTTTGAAAGGCCAAATTCCTTGAGCGGGGCTGCCACAACAGCGCCTTCAGGGAAATTCTGTATAGCTATGCCTGCTGAAAGCACAAAGGCGCCAATAATGGTGAGTGAAGCGTATTCTGAAGCCATTACAGCAAAGACCGCGCCAATAGCCATTCCTTCTGGAATATTGTGAATTGTTACAGCAAGAAAAAGCATTGTAGCTTTCTTTAAGTTAGAGCTCGGCCCCTCGCTTCTTAAGGCAGAAGCATGGAAATGCGGAATAGCCTTATCCAAAAAAAGAAGAAAAAACACGCCCGCAAGAAAGCCCGCAGCGGTTGGAAGCCATGGAATCGCGTTTTCCGCTGTCATTTCCATTGAAGGAATTAAAAGGGACCAAACAGAAGCTGCAATCATCACGCCCGACGTAAAGCCTGTTAGCACTTGCTGCGTTTTTCTTGAAAGGCTGCTGTTAAGAAAGAACACAATAAGGGAGCCCAAAACAGAGCCCGCAAATGGAAGTGAAATGCCTGCAAAAACTTGTGCCGCCATTTATACGCCGCTTACTCCTCTTGAATTTTACACACGTCAACCCAGCTGCTGCCAGGCGCAAAGCGTTCAAGCTCTTGCAGCGTAAGCTCAACAGCGCTGTTTTGCGAGCCGCATGCCGGAAACACTGTCGCAAACCTTTTTAGGGATTCATCTAGGAAAATTTCAACGCCATCCTTTGCAGCAAAGGGGCAAACGCTTCCAGGCGTAAACCCAGTGCGCGGCTCAACCTCATCCCGGCTTAGCATAGAAGCCTTTTGTCCAAACTCCGCGCGGTACTTGCGATTGTCTATTTTAGTGTCGCCCGCGCTAACAACAAGGATTGTTCGTCCGCTTAGGTCTAAAGAGATGGTTTTAGCAATTCTGCCCTCTTCAACACCCAATGTCCTTGCCGCAAGCGGCACGGTGGCGCTAGAAGCAGGAAGCTCCATCACCTTAGAGCCAAAACCAAACTTGTCCAAGTAAGCGCGTACATCGTCAACATTCATTGCTGCAAACGATAATAAAATAAAAGAGGCAAGTCAATGTGTGATGAGCTTATAGCTATTAGCCTTTAGCTTACGGGTAAAGCAAGGGGTATAGCCAATAGCCTTTAGCTATTGGCTATTAGCTTAGAGCTGACTCCTTTTTACGCTTTTGCAGCTTCCACTGCCGCTTGCGCCGCGGCAAGGCGTGCTACAGGCACGCGGAAAGGCGAGGCGGACACATAGTCCATCTTAGCGCGGCAGCAAAACTTTACGGACTCAAGGTCGCCGCCGTGCTCCCCGCAAATGCCA
>CAYYCW010000103.1:0-6537 GCA_964470435.1 uncultured Treponemataceae bacterium | reverse complement strand
GGAGTTTATGGTTGAATCCGACATTGGTGACAACAACCTTATCCTTTGCCCAAAATGCGGCTACGCTGCCAATGACGAAAAAGCGCGCTGCGCTCCCGACCCCCTGCCTGCGTCAGCCGATGCAAGCGCAGTTCCTCCTATAGAAGAAATAGCTACGCCTAACGTAAAGACAATTGACGAGCTTTGCGCATTTTTAAAGACTGAACCGCAGCGCTTTATCAAAACGCTGATTTACCGCGCTGTAAACTGCGAGCTAGATCTCACTGCCGCGCCCGGCTGCCAAAGCCTAAAGCGCGAAAGCAGCGCTGCGGGCGACTACTACCCAGAAGCCTTTTTTGCTGTGTGCATTCGCGGCGACTTGGACGTGAATGAGACTAAGCTAGCCGCCGCTCTAAAGGCGGGCGAGGTTGAGCTTGCCTCTGCCCATGACGTGGAGCGACTTACGGGGGCTCCTGTAGGCTTTGCAGGTCCTGTAGGCTTTAATACCGCGCCTATCATTGCAGATTATTCTGTAATTTCAGAAGACGGCGCCGCCCTCATGCACAATGCTGTAACAGGTGCGCTTAAAGCCGATGCTCACCTTACCCATGTTGAGCCTTGCAGAGACTTTGCGCCGTGGTTTGCTGCCGATGTTCGCACTGTAAAGGCAGGCGATAAATGTCCCGAATGCAGCACGGAATTTTATTCCAAAAAGGGCAATGAGCTAGGCCATATATTTAAGCTAGGCACAAAATATTCCGTCCCGCTTAACATGGCATACCTTGACGAGGCTGGGGAAAGAAAGCACCCGCTTATGGGCTGCTATGGCATTGGCGTTGACAGAACGCTTGCGTCTATAATAGAAGCGCATAACGATGCGGACGGCATCATCTGGCCCATGAGCGTGGCTCCCTTTCATGTGGCGATTGTGCCCGTAAAGCACGAAGGCGCTCTAAAAGAAGCGGCTGACGCGCTCTATGAAGCGCTTTTGGAGCGCGGCGTTGAAGTGCTGCTCGATGATAGACTTGAGCGACCAGGCGTAAAATTCAAGGATATGGACTTAATCGGCATACCTGTGCGCGTTGTAATTGGCGAAAAGAATTTTCCCGCTGTGGAAATAAAAATGCGCGCTGAAAAGGAAGCCACTCTCATCTCCGCAGAGGATGCAGTTGTTTATATAGAAGAAATCGTAAAAAAGGCGTTATCTGCCCTTTCACCTAATTAACTTTATTGGAGGCTACCTATTATGCAAAAGTCCTATAAAAGGCTTTTTTTTCACATCGCGTCTTGCGCTCTTTTTTTAGCAAGCGCGCCGCTTATTTTTGCCCAAGCAGGCAGCAATCCCGCTTCAGAATGGCCCACGCGAGCATCGGGTGAGTTTGCGTTTTACAGGGACTACACCTTTACTGACCCAGCCTGGACGGGCGTGCTTTTCTATGATGAGGCTACATGGGCTGTGCAAGTGTTTTTTCCTGGAAACGGCAAGCGTATTACTGCTTTTTTTTCAACTGAAAGCAAGGGCAGCACTATCACCATAACGGGACAGCGCAACGACCCAAATATTACTGATGAAGACGTTCCGCTCGTAAATTACTTAATGCAGATTTTCCCGCTTTTGTGGGAAGCAAGAGCTGAAGTTGAAAATAAGGGAGCAACAATTCGCTCATCGCAAAGCCTTTTTCCGCAAGGGGCTAGGCTAGAAAAAAATACAGGGCTTTTTGGGGGAAAAAGCGAATTTGTGTTTTCCGCGGAGCTTCCACTTTTTGGCTTAAAAAGTGTGAATAACTCTTCAGGGCGCACGGTGTTCGCCTTTGAAAGCGCAGGCGTTATAAGCCAGGAAAACTCCGACGCCTTCTTTAAGTTTGAGCCCGTCCCACAAAATGCCAAGCGAATGCTTGCGGAAACGCAGAAAAGCCAAAGGAATAGCGCTTCTAGAAGCCAAGCTAATAACTCAACAGAAGAAATTATAAGCGTGGCTCCCAACTTTTTCCTTGTGGGAAACACCGCCTCCGTCCTTACAGGGAGCGGTGAAATAAGAGGCTTGAGCGACAAGGCGTTTTACGCTTTTGCGGCAAAAAACTTTTTGCTTTCAGGCGATTCTTCAGTGCTTCCAGTGCCTGGAACATTCGCGCATTCATCGTCAAAGGAAGGCGTTTGGCTTGACCAAGTCCTTTACATGAAAGAAGAAAAAAAGCTTATGAGAAAGCGCATGCTAATTGTCGCGGACTTTAAGGGCGGCAAGTACTCTTTTGCGGAAGTTTCTTGCTTTGAAAGCGAGTTTGCCCAAAACAAAGCGCGCCTTGAAAGTGTCGCGGCCTCTCTCCTTACAAGGAAATAGCCTTATTATAAAGGCAAGCTAGTCTGAAATTGCCGCTTCAAGGGCTATTTCCATCATTGTGCGGAAGGCGGTTTGCCTTTCTTCTGCGGTTGTAGCTTCATTTGTAGCCATGTGGTCAGAAACGGTAAGGATTGCAAGGGCCTGTTTGCGGAACTTAGCCGCAAGCGTGTAAAGCTCAGCCGCCTCCATTTCAACGCCAAGCACGCCGTATTCCGCCAATAGCTTCCAAGTAGCCTTATCGTCATAGAAGATGTCAGAAGAAAACACTTGCCCCACGTGATAGCTGCATTTAAGCCTTTCAGCCGCTTCAATCGCCTTGGCAAGAAGAGAGTAGTCCGCGCAAGGCGCAAAGCGCACAGGGCCAAAACGGTTAAACGCCATCCCTGAATCAGAAGCAGCAGCAAGGGCGATTATAACATCGCGCAGCTTAACCTCACTCTGCATCCCGCCGCAAGTGCCCACGCGGATAGCCTTTTGCACACCGTAAAACCTAAAAAGCTCATTCGCGTAAATTGAAATGGAAGGCTGCCCCATCCCTGTACCCTGCACGGAAACGCGCTTACCCTTGTAAGTGCCAGTAAAGCCAAACATTCCGCGCACCTCGCTGTAGCATTCCGCGCCTTCAAGGTAGGTTTCCGCAATAAACTTTGCGCGCAAGGGGTCGCCCGGTAAAAGGACAGCTTGCGCAATCTGCCCCTCTTTTGCTCCAATGTGAGTGCTCATGATTCAAGCATAGCAAAAGAAAGAAAAAAGCGCAAACCCGCTTGCAAAAAAGCCAGAAGCCTGTGGGGTAAAGCAAGGAGCATTTCGCGCTAGCTACCTACTCTACCCTAGTACTTAAAGTCGCTTTCGCCTATAAACTCCCGCAAAATTGACTGGCCTGGCACAAAGGAAGAGGATAAAGGCATAAAATTTGCTAAAAAGGCTAAAAGCTCAGATGCCTTTGCATATTCGGCTTCTATAGGCTTTACAGTGCGCAAAAGAGGTTCGGCGTAAACTTTCAAGACAGCAAGCTCATAGTCAAGGGCTGTGTTTATTACAATGTCCGCCTGGCTTTGAAAGGGGAAAATATGTTCACCCTCACCGTGCCTTACAGCAGGCCACATTGCAATGGTGTCAGCGGCGTTATTGTCTCTAAACTTTGAGTCGCGCACAATGCGGCGCAAAAGCCTGTTATCAGATGTAGGAATGCGGTTATGGTCATCAAGGGTAAGCTGCGTGAGAGCTGAAAGGTAAACCTTGTACTTTAACTGTGGTGCAATGTTGCATGTTAGCTTTTCGTTAAGCCCATGAATGCCTTCCGCAAGGATAATTGAGCGTTCGCTCATTTTAAGAAAAATGCCACGCTCCTTTCTCTTTCCTGTTTTGAAATCGTAAAGGGGCAACTCCGTTTCCTTCCCTTCAAAAAGTGAGTTCAAGTTTTGGTTAAAAAGAGGAACATCAAGGGCTTCTAGGCATTCGTAGTCGGGCTTGCCGTCCGCCCCCAAAGGCGTTACTTCCCTTCCTTTATAGTAATTGTCAAGGCTGATGATTACAGGATCGTAGCCCAGCACTTTAAGCTGCAAGGATAGCTTTTTTGCAGACGTTGTCTTGCCTGAACTTGAAGGACCTGCAAGCAAGACAACCTTTACAGTGCCTTTTTCGTGTATTTTATCGGCGGCGTTTGCAAAATGCCTTTCCTGGAAAGCTTCTGTAATTTCCATAAATTCCTTTATGTCGCCTCGTAAAATAACTTCGTTAAGGTCGCCTACAGAAGAAACACCTAGCCTTTCCCCCCATTTTCTGTATCTTGTGTAAACTTCAAAAAGGTTGGGAATATCCTCAAACTCGCCTAAACTGTCAGGGGATGAAGTGGGCGGAAAACGCAAGATAAAGCCCTCCCCGTAAGGCGTAAGAGCGAATGCCTCTACAAGGCCTGTTGAGGGCAAAAGCGGCAAAAAGTGTAAGTCTACAAAACCTTCAATGGAGTTAATAAGAAAGCGAGGGCGGCCAAGCTGGCCTATTAGCTTATATGTGTCCTTTTGGCCGCTATTCTTAAAAGTTTCAAGGGCTTCCGTATAGGATACAAAGCTGTTATCAATAGGAATATCAGCTGCAATGATTTTTTGCATTTCGCCTTCAAGCTTTTTTAGGTCAACTTCTGCGGCACCTTGCCCTTCAAAGCTGCAATAATAGCTGTAGCCCAAGCTATGCCCTATTTGCAGCCTAAGCTTAGGATAAAGGGCTTGCGCCGCCGCGGAAAGAATAAAGCAAAGCGTCCTGCGGTAAACGCTAGAGCCCTCTGTTGTTTCGTTTGTAAGCGGGGCAACAGTTGCGCTAATGTCTATTTTCCTCGCGAGGGAATAAAGCTCATTGTTAACCAAAAGCGCGTAAACGGGGCGGCTTGAAGCGCCTAGCCGCTCTACTCCAAAGCGGGAAATAAGCTCGTTACCCGTGATGGACGAGCTAAACTCTTCTTTTGTGCTGTCAGGAAATGTTATTGTAAACTTTGTCATTTTATTCTCCTAAATTACTTAGCCTTGCTGCAAGGCAAAAGCTCGCCTGAATAAAAGGCCTTTATTTTATTTTCGGTTTCTAAAAGAAGCGCACCGTCTTTTGCAATACCACGCAAAACGCCTAAGATAGCTTTTTCGCCTTTTTCGCCGCCGGGCATAAAAAGCACTTCCTCGCCAAGCATAAAAAGCTTTTCTTTTAGCTTTTCGCGCCAAGGATATCCCTTTGAAAGAGCTTGCCTTAAAAAGATAATAAAGCGTTCAAGCACTTCTGAAAGATTAATTATCCCTTCACAGTCTAAGATTAACGCAAGGGATGAAGCCTTAGTTGCGATTTCTGGTGTAAAGTCCCTTTGGTTTATGTTTAGTCCCGCTCCTATGTAGGCAAGCTCGCCATCTGATTCACAGAGAATACCTGAAAGCTTTTTTACTTTATATAAGACATCGTTTGGCCATTTTACTTGAACGCCCTCCTTTCCAGCAGGGCGCAAAAAGCTTTCAAAGGTTTCAGCTGCAGCAAGCCCTGCCCTAAGGGTTAGCGCATCGGCGGGCTTTGCATGAAAAATAATCGTGCACAGGAGGTTTTCGCCCGCCGTTGAAGCCCAGCTTCTGCCTTGAAGTCTTCCCCTTCCTGCTGTTTGAAAGCCCGCAGCGGCTACAGTGCCTTCAGGCACTTCTTCCCCTTTAGCCTTAAAGGCTTGCACTATTTCTTTAGCGTCCTCCATTGTGGAGGCAGTCTCTTCCTTATAAAACAAGGGAGCGCCAAAGGGATGGACGAATCCCGCAAAGGGGGAATATTCTAGCTGCAAGCCAGACATTGCGCTTTGATTCACTTGTATCCCGCTTCATAAAGGGCCTTTTCAGCTTCCTCTATCTCATCATAGGGAATGGCCTCATTATTGTAAATGATTGAGTTTTCATGCCCCTTCCCCAAAAGAAGCACAATGTCGCCAGGCTCTGCAAGGGAAAAAGCTTTCCTTATTGCCTCCCCCCTATTAGGAATGAGGAAGAGGTCTTGCCCTTCAGCTTTGCCTGCGCAGCCTTTTGCAATATCTTTTAGTATTTTAAGTGAATCCTCCCCGCGCGGATCCTCGTCCGCAAGTATTACGATATCGCAATACTTTGCCGCAACGCTGCCCTGCTCTGCCCGCTTTATAGTGTCCCGCTCGCCTGCAGAGCCAAAAAGGCTGATGAGCTTGCCGCGCGCCCTTTCCCGTAGCGCAGGGAAAATGGCTAAAAAAGATGATGGCGTGTGCGCGTAGTCCACAATCACTTCAAAGGGCTGCCCCTTCTCTATTCCAGTCATTCTGCCGCGCACGGGCTTTAAGCTTAAAACAAGGGGAATTAGCTCCTCTAAAGGCGCGTCTGTAAGATGGAAAACCGCAACAAGGGCTTCTGCAATGTTTAGCGCGTTAAACGCGCCTTTAAGCGGCGCTTCAACCTTAAAGGATTTTCCTTTAGCATCCATTATATTGAAGGAAATGCCTTTAGCAGTTTCTGCAATTTGGCAAGCGGAAAGCCCGCCCTCTCTTGCTTGCGCAATTAGCGAGCAGCCATACACAGGGCTTGAAGTTGCGGCATTAAAGTAGGCTGCCGCTGGGTCGTCCGCGTTTACAACGCCAAAGGCTGGGGCCTTTTGCCCGCACTTTATGTGCGAATGCTTGTCAAGGGCACGGAAAAGGTTTGCCTTGTCGCTTTTGTATTGCTCATGCGTTTTATGAAACTCAA
>CAYYCW010000102.1:0-6545 GCA_964470435.1 uncultured Treponemataceae bacterium | reverse complement strand
TCATCAAAAATGTCCATTTGATCTGCCCAGCTGCCTGAAGGCATCATATAGGATGGACCGCGTTCCCTCTTTGTTTGCCAAGCCGCAACTTGCTGCAAAAAGGTTTCTTCAGTTTGCTCTGTAGTAGCATTTCCGCTGCTGTAGCTTTGCCCCGGGAAGCCTGTAAGGGCTGGGCCGTGCGCGTTAGGCGTTGACACTTGTAAAACGTCCGTGTAAACGGCAAGCATTCGCCCGTCTTCGTCGTAGGCGGCGCCTGTAGCTTGAATGTTAAAGCTGTAGTTGCTCGCGCCCTGGCTATCTGTGCCGTAGCCTACAGTGCCAGAATTGGTGTTTGCAAGCCCTATGTGCGCAATATGGCTAGCTTCCATAGGGCGGCGGTTTTCGTATGCCTTAGAAATGGCTTCAAGCAAGTCCCCAAAGCTATCCCTTAAAGACATTGTAGCACCAGAAACCGCATCAAGCGCCGCCTTGCCAGCATCGGAGAGCGCGTTGTACTTTGCTATGTCCTCTTCAAAGGGGGAAGAAGGGGAAAGTGGTCTTCCGTTTATGTCAGAGCAATAGGTGACGTACCAATCTTCTAGTTCAGCAATGGTCATGCCCTTGAAAGCTTCTTCAAATATGTCCATTTCATCACCCCACGGCGTAACAAAGCCAATTCTGCAAGTTTCCCCGCGATCCCTTTTTGTGCGCCAACTTTCAACTTGGGCAACATAGGCATCATAGGTTTGCTCAGCAAACGAATCAATTGTGCCGTCATGGTCTTCATCTATATTATAGCTTTGACCTGGAAAGCCCGTAAAGTATGGTAAGGATGTGCTGCTGCGGCTGTTATCACGGTTAGGCGTAGCAACTTCAAGATCATCCACTTCCATGTCGAGGATGCGGCCTTCGCTGTCAAAAAGCGCGTATGCCATAACTACGTTAAAGCTATAAAAGCGCCCGCCGCGGTCATCAGTTCCCTCTTCAATGCGTCCAATGGAAGAAAAGCCTAGTCCATGCGTAACAGCTGTGGCTTGAACCGCATCTAGCGCTCTGCCTGAAGTGGGAGCGTCACTTGCGCTGCTTATTGCTTGACGTATAGCCTCAAACACAGCATTTGAAGTAATTGTAGCGCCAGAAACAGCATCAACGCCTTCAATGCCGCCCGCTTCAAGAATGCTTTCTGTAAGCTGAGGAATAGCCGCGCCTCCGATTCCCGGCGTTTCACCGTCACCGGTAATTTCAAGGGCTGTTATCTTATCTCCTGAAAGTGTTAGCTTAACGCTAACAGGACCTCCAAAGCCTTGCGCTTCCCCTGATAATTCAGAACTAGCCCCTTGTCCCTTCCTTGAACAGCCGGCAACAAAAAGAGCAACCGCTGCAAGAGCCGCCACTGCGGCAATCCATTTTTTATTCATATTTAATGCCTCCTTGTAAAGCTTTCCAAAATAGAGTGTTAATACTTGAATATTATACCACTATGAAGCGAAAGTTTAAAAGCAAAAAAAAAAGAATGTTGCCCCAATGCAAGCGCAATCAGGCAACATCCTTAAAAACAAGGCGCTAAGCCCTGCCAGTAGTTAGGCTTTGGGCCAAAGTTTAGTTTAGTTCAAAACGGTGATGTTGGTGGGCTTGGCGTTTGCCCAAGCCTTTTCGATTGTTCCCAAAAGGTCGCCGTAGTCGTTCCTTAGGCTCATGCTAGCCCCTGAAAGCGCATCAAGAGCAGCTTTTTGCTCATCTGAAAGCGCATTGTATTTTGCAACATCCGCCTCGTTGCTTGACGACGCGGACAAAACCTTGCCGTCAATGTCAGAAAAATGAGTCGCAAACCATGCGTTCATCTCTTCCGCTGTCATGCCCGTAAAAAACTCATCAAAAATGTCCATTTGATCTGCCCAGCTTCCTGAAGGCATCATGTAGGATGAACCGAGCTCCCTCTTTGTTTGCCAAGCCGCAACTTGCTGCAAAAAGGTTTCTTCAGTTTGCTCTGCAGTAGCATTTCCGTTGCTATAGCTTTGTCCAGGGAATCCTGTAAGGGCCGGGCCGTGCGCGTTAGGCGTTGACACTTGCAAAACGTCCGTATAGACGGCAAGCATTCGCCCGTCATCTCCGTAGACGGCACCTGTAGCTTGAATGTTAAAGCTATAGTTGCTCACGCCCTGGGTATCTGTGCCGTAACCCACAGTGCCTGAATTTGTGTTTGAAAGCCCTATGCTTGCAATGTGCACAGCGTCCACAGGGCGGCGGTTTTCGTAAGCCTTGGCGATTGCGCCAACAATGTCGCCGTGCGAATCATTAAGGGATATGGTAGCGCCAGAAACTGCGTCAAGCGCCGCCTTGTCAGCATCAGAGAGTGCGCTGTACTTGGCAACATCCGCCTCGTTGCTAGAATCAGGGGAAAGAGGCCTTCCGTTTATATCAGAGAAAGAAGATGCAAACAACTGCTGAAGCTCGGCTACTGTCATGCCCTTGAAAGCTTCTTCATATATATCCATCTCGTCAGCCCAAATCGCGCCTGAGCCAACCCTATAGCCGCTGCCGCGCTCCCTTTTTGTGAGCCAGCTTTCAACTTGGGTAACGTAGGCGTCGTAGGTTTGCTCTGTTACTGAATCAACCGTGCCATCGCGATTGTCGTCAGTGTTGTAGCTTTGCGATGGAAAGCCCGTAAGATGAGGAAGGGTTGGGCTTCTGCCTTGATGATGGTTAGGCGTTGCAACTTCAAGCACATCCACTTCAAGGTCAAGAATGCTGCCATCGCTGTCAAAAAGCCCGTAAGCCATAACCACGTTAAAGCTATAAAAGCCTGCACCGCGGTCATCAACGCCGTTTTCAATGCGCCCAATGGGAGCAAAGCCTAGCCCGTGCGTAACAGCTGTGGCGTGAATCTCGCTGCCAGAACCGGAGAATGCAGCAGAACCAGGCGCTGAGCTTATTGCCTGTCTTATAGCATTGAACACAGCGTTTGAAGTAATTGTAGCGCCAGAAATAGCGTCAATTCCTTCAATGCTGCCTGCTGCAAGAATGCTTTCTGTAAGGGCTTCAATAGCTGTTCCACCAATATTTGGCGTTTCCCCGTCTCCTGTAATTTCAAGCGCAGTTATCTTATCCCCCGAAAGCGTTAGCTGAACGCTAACAGGACCGCCAAAGCCTTGCGCTTCACCTGAAAGCACAGTGCTAGAACCTTGTCTGCTTCTTGAGCAGCCGGTCATAAAAAGAGCAATAGCAGCAACTGCCGCCACTGCGGCAAGCCATTTCTTATTCATAATTTAATGCCTCCATAAAAAATATGATGATAAAATACTATTTTTATTCCTTAATATGCAAGATAGTGCGCTTAAAAAAAAGGCGCCCAAAACAGGCGCCTTTTGCTATTACTCTAATGCACTTGCAAGCTCTAAATCAAACAGGAGAAGCTGCTTGCTGCATCCTGTTTTGCTGATCCAAAAGCTTGGCGCGCTTGTTGCCGTACCACAGCAAAACCACCAGGTAGGCGAGTGCTGCAATTATGCCCACAGTGTAGGCAACAGGCCACGCCTGGTTAAAGCCAATTCTGGCGTTTGTGATGTAGGTTACTGTAATGAAGGTGTAAAAGCACGCGGGGATAAAGGCAACCCATACAAACTTTTGCCGCTTGGTTTCAAACATCCAGACAATGATGGCTAGGAACGCAAAGAGTGAAAGCGTTTGGTTAGCCCATGCAAAGTAAGCCCAAAGCACAGCAAAACCGCCAGGGCTCAGCTTTGCCCAAATCAGGACAGCCGCTGTAAGTATAAAGATGGGCAAGGCCATAGAAAGCCTGTTTTTTATCGGTTTTTGGTCATAATGGGCAAACTCCGAAAGGGAAATGCGCAGCGAGCGCAAGGCTGTGTCGCCAGATGTAATGGGCAAGACTATAACGCCCAATATTGCTATAATGCCGCCTATGTTGCCCAGCATTTCGCGGCATACAATGCCTACGGTTCTTGTCGCCTGCCCAGGATCTGCTTCCGCAATACCCAAGTTATATACTACCATGGCGCCTGCAGCCCAGCACATTGCTATAAAGCCTTCGGTTGTCATCATCTGGTAGGTAACAGTCTTCACATGGCGCTCGCTCTGTATTGTCCTTGAAATAATGGCAATCTGCGTTGAATGGAAGCCTGAAAGAATGCCGCATGCAATCGTAACAAAGAGAACAGGCAGATAGTTATGCGTGTTGAAATAGTCACCGTAGGCAAATTTGTCCACGTTCCAAGGCTGCCATACCTCGCCAATCACCTGCAAGCCGCCTTTCAAAAAGAGGCCGAAGAAAATGCCGATAGCGGAGAAAAGAAGAATAAGGCCAAACACTGGGTAAATGCGCCCTATAATCTTGTCTATAGGATAGCAGGTTGCAATCAGGTAGTAGACAAAAATGCAGGCATAGATAACCCATGTTGAGGTTGCCGTTGCAGAACCTGAAAAGCCAAATACCTGCGTTGCAAGAATGTCACCAGGCGTGTAAACGAACACCGCGCCTACAAGGAGCAATAGCAGCGAGCAAAAGACAAGAAAGACTATCTGCACCCCGCGGTTGCTGTACTTCCTGACCATTTCTGGAACCTGAATGCCGCCGTCACGAATCATAACCATGCCGCAAAGGTAGTCGTGCGTGGCGCCGGCAATCACATTCCCGATTGGGATTGTAATAAAGGCAATGGGTCCAAACAGAATGCCCTGTATCGGTCCCAGAACAGGCCCTGTTCCCGCAATGTTAAGAAGGTTGATAAGGCTGTTTTTCCAGCACTTCATGGGCACATAGTCAACCCCGTCCTCCTTTGCGTAAGCAGGCGTTTGCCTGTCGTCAGGCTTAAAAATCACATCGCACAATCTGCCATAGATTGCGGACCCTACAACCAAGATTACCAAGCCAATTATAAAAGTAATCATGGCATCCTCCTTAAGTTAAAAAACTTCAAGGCTTCCCGCTAAGGGAAACTTTTTAATTCTAATTTTTCTAGACTACCCTACTTTTGTTAAGCGCGCAACAATTTTTTTATAAATTTTTTATGCCACAT
Organism: uncultured Treponemataceae bacterium; assembly: GCA_964470435.1. Lineage (GTDB taxonomy): Bacteria > Spirochaetota > Spirochaetia > Treponematales > Treponemataceae > Avitreponema. Next base: position 1,530 of record CAYYCW010000102.1, on the reverse strand, counting down.
AAGCGTTTTCCTTGGGAGAGACCCATCTTCCCATCGAAACGCTACATCCCGCGGGAGGTGGACGCTTCCCGCCTTTATCTTTATACTTTCAATACATCATCTTTAACAATAAAATTAGGTTTTAGCTTTTGAGCGCGAGTTTTCAAATTTTAACCGCCATGGTCGTTTACATGGCGGCTGTCATTGTAATAGGCGTTGCCTTTGCTAGGCGCGCCAACGCTAGCTCCGAATCCTACTTTTTAGGGGGAAGGACGCTTGGGCCCTGGCTTACCGCAATGAGCGCGGAAGCCTCCGACATGTCAGGCTGGCTTTTGATGGGATTGCCGGGCGTTGCCTACTGGTGCGGCATTGCCGACGCTGCCTGGACAGCCATAGGGCTTGCGGCGGGCACATACGTGAACTGGCTTGTTGTTTCAAGGCGCCTTCACCGCTACAGCGTGCACGTTGGGGCAATAACCTTGCCTGAATACTTTTCCGCGCGCTTTCACGAAAAAAACAAGGTGATTATGTCAATCGCGGCGGCGTTTATACTTATCTTTTTTACCGTATACGCCGCAAGCTGCTTTGTAACTTGCGGCAAGCTCTTTTCAACGCTTTTTGGCTTTCCATATATAAGCATGATGATAGTGGGCGCTGCCTTTGTCATCTTGTATACATTGCTGGGCGGATTTCTTGCAGAAAGCGCTTCTGACTTTATGCAAGCAATAGTGATGATACTAGCCCTTTCTGTAATTGCAGTGGCTGGAACCTTGTCAGCGGGCGGCTTGGGCGCCATCGCGGAAAACGCGCGCAGCATTCCAGGCTTTTTTGAGTTTTTTGGCATTGCCGTGCCCGTAACCGCTAACGGCGCGCAGCTACTTGACGCCGCGGGAAAGCCGCTTTTTGGCGCGGCGGCGGACTACGGCGCCCTTCAAGTTGTTTCCATGCTAGCGTGGGGCTTGGGCTACTTTGGCGTGCCGCAGGTTCTTTTGCGCTTTATGGCTATCCGAAGAGAAGATGAGCTTCCGCGCTCGCGGCGCATTGCCACTGTCTGGGTGCTCATTTCGCTTGCGGTTGCAGTCTTTATAGGAATAATGGGGCGCGCACTTTTTCCTTCAGCGCTTCGCACATCATCTGAAGCTGAAAACATCTTTATCTTGCTTTCAACAAGCCTTATGCCGCCCCTAGTAGCGGGCTTTGTAATGGCGGGCATCCTCGCCGCCACGATAAGCTCTTCGGATTCCTATCTTTTGATAGCTTCATCCGCGCTTGCAAAAAACATTTACCAAGGCGTTTTCAAGAAAAGCGCAAGCGACAAGGAAGTGCTAATAGTTGCCCGCGCCACTTTATTGGCAATAGCTGTTATTGCCATTTTAGTAGCCCTTGACGAAAACAGCGTGATTTTCACTATTGTAAGCTTTGCATGGGCGGGCTTTGGCGCAACCTTTGGCCCCCTTATGCTTTTAAGCCTTTTTTGGCGGCGGGTTAACCGGGCAGGGGCGATTGCAGGCATGGCAGGCGGCGCCGCTATGGTCTTTATATGGAAGCTTT
>CAYYCW010000101.1:0-6557 GCA_964470435.1 uncultured Treponemataceae bacterium | reverse complement strand
TAGGGTTTAGGGTTTAGGGTTTAGGGTTTAGGGTTTAGGGTTTAGGGTTTAGCCCGCGCCCGCTTCCGCAACGCCTGCCACTATTAGCCCGTTGCCCGCTCTAAGCCGTAGCCGCTAAGCCTTAAAGCCTTGCCTCCTCACTTAGGCAAAGCATAGCAGAAAGCGGCGGGGGTGTCAACAGCTATCAGCTATCAGCTATCAGCGAACATCCACGCCTTTAATTCCTATAAATGCCGCGTCTGTGCCCTATGTCCAACAAGAGGATAACATGCCTTGCATCCTGTATTTCCGCTAAAATGCGCCAGTCGCCAACGCGGTAACGCCACTCGCCGCTTTTGTTCCCAACAAGCGGCTTGCCCCGCCGACGAGGGTCAGCGCATCCTTCAAGGTTTTTCCTTATCCATGCGATTATCAGGATCGCAGTGTGCCTGTCCAGCTTTTTTAAGCCTTTAAGGGCTTCGCCGCTAAACTGAACGCTGAACATTAGCGCAAGCCCAGTTCTTTTTCCGCCTCATCAAGCGTATAAGTTTTGGGATTACCGCGATATTCCGCCAGAGCCTGCTTGTAGTCCTCCAAGTCGTACTCATCCTCAATGCGCTCCAGCACAATACGGCGTATAAGTTCAGGAACGGCGACGCCTTGCACGTCAGCGGCACCCTGTATAGCGCTAAGCTCATCCTCGTTAAAGTCTACAGCAGTCATCATTATCTCCCTCAGGTCAATCTATACACATTATACCGCATGGTGGCGTAAATTTGCTATCCAGCTGCTAGCTAAAAGCTAAATAGCCTACTGACATTTTGTCAGCTTACTACTGACGTTTCGTAAATCGCCTGCTGATATTTTGTAAATAGGTGCTGAGCGCTCAGTTTTCAGTGCTGAGTAGCACTAAGCGTACAGTACTGCGAACTGAATTAGCACTTAGCACTTAGCACTTAGCACTTAGTGCTCAGCACCCAGCACTCCTTAATTGACAGCGTCTTATCTTTACTCTATGCTGTAGTATTAGAGTTTTCATTTGTTTTTTAGGAGTATCATTGCAAGACGTTTTATTCTCTCTTGCGCTGCAGCTAGTGCTTATAGCGCTTAACGCGGTTTTTGCTTGCGCTGAAATTGCTGTAGTTTCTGTAAACGAGGCAAAGGTTGCGCAAATGGCTCAAAAGGGCAACAAGCGGGCTTATCGCCTTCAAAAGCTATTAAAGGCACCTGCGCGCTTTCTTTCTACAATTCAAATTGCAATAACGCTTTCAGGATTTCTTGCAAGCGCATTTGCTGCAGACAATTTTTCCACCTACATTGCTGCCTGGCTTTCACGCTTAGACATTCCCCTGCCCTACCAAACAATTCACACGGCTTCCATTGTAATTATCACGCTAATTCTTTCATATATTACGCTAATTTTTGGCGAGCTTGTGCCCAAGCGCGTTGCAATGAAGCGTGCTGAAAAAATAGCCTTTTTAATGTCTGGCTTGATTACAGTCATTTCTAAAATTTTTGCTCCAGTTGTTTGGCTTTTAACTGTTTCTACAAACGGCGTTTTGCGTCTTTTTGGAATGAATCCTGATGAAGACGACGAAGTTGTGGGCGAGGAAGAGATTCGCCTTATGGTGGACGAGGGCAGCCGCAAGGGCACTATAGATATGACAGAAAAAGAAATGATTCAAAATATTTTTGAATTTGACGATAAGCAGGTAGGTGAATTTGCAACGCACAGGCAGGATGTATGCTTTCTCCTTCTTAATGATACAATAGAGGAATGGAATTCGCTTATTCTTGAAAGCGGGCACGAAAATTATCCTATTTGCGAAAAAACTGCCGATTCTGTTATAGGAGTGCTTTCTGCTTCCGCGTATTTTCGCCTTGAAGATAAAAGTAAGGAAAGCGTAATGGAGAATGCGGTACGTCCCGCGTGGTTTATTCCTGAAACGCTTAAAGCTGATGTTGTTTTTAAGAAAATGAAGGAGGCGCGCAAGTTTTTTGCGGTTGTGCTAGACGAATACGGTGGGCTTACAGGTGTAGTAACAGTGAACGATTTACTTGAGCAGCTTGTAGGCGACTTTACTGCCGATGATAGCGAGGCGGGCGCGGGCGAGGAAATAGCGCCTAGCACTGACGAAAGCGGCGCTTGGCTTATACGCGGCAGCGCTTCCCTCGATGATGTTTCAGAAAGGCTAGCTGTTGAGCTGCCTACTGAAGAATACGACACCTTTGGCGGCTATGTTCTTGGCGTTTATGGTTCTATCCCAGACGATGGCTCAGTCTTTACTGTTGAAACGCCTTTGCTTAGAATTAAGGTTACAGAAATTAGAGACAGGCGCGTTTTGCGTACAGCTGTCTTAAAAAACGAAGCCTGCTAGCGTATGAATAGCCGACTAAATAGATGCCTTAAAGAACATGGCGGACTTTGAGCTTGCAATGAAACATTTGCGCTATCCAGCTGTGATTTATACTGTTTTGTTGCTCTACGAAATACTAAAAACCCTTTTTTTAAGCTCTAGAGCATTTTCTCTTGAAACAAGCCCTGCAAACTCAAGTGACATTTTTGACCACGCGGCTGTAGCTGCCTTGTGTTTAGTGCCTGTTATGTATTTTATGCTTGCCGCAAACGAAAAGGGTTTTAGCTTTTGCCTTCCTCTTGTTATAATAGCCAAGGGGCTTTCAGTCTTGTCGCTCGTTTTTCTTGGCGGCCGCGTTGTTAAAGCCTTGCTTTTGCAAGCACAAGTGCTTCCAAGCGCTGCCGTTATGCTTTTTGCTGCAATGGCGTGCCTTTTAGGTGATTTGGTTTCAGTTCTTTTTTGCATTAGGAGACAAAAAAAAGTATGCGGATAATACCGGTTGCAAGCGGCAAGGGGGGTGTCGGTAAAAGTTTGGTTTCTGCTAATCTTGCAATAGCCTTAGGGCAAGCTTCGCGGCGTGTGGTAGTTGCCGACTTGGACCTAGGCGCTTCTAACTTGCATTTAGTGCTTGGGGAACAAGCTATTAAAAGCGGGCTTGGTACTTTTTTAACCAATGAAGGCGACTTTAACGAAGCTATTCACAAAACTTCATATGAAAACGTGCGCTTTATTCCAGGAGATGCAGAAATACCTGGAACGAGTGCCCTTACGCTTCCGCAAAAAAACTCAATATTGAATAATTTTAATAACCTAGAAGAAAGCACTGACTACCTTATTCTTGACTTAGGCGCTGGCACACACAGTTCTATTCTTGATTTTTTTCTTCTCTCCCCGCGCGGAATCATTGTAACATCTCCCCATATTACAGCAACGCTTAACGCATATATTTTTCTAAAAAACGTTATTTTTCGCCTTTTGGACAATGCATTTCAGGTGCAGTCTCCAGGCCGCGATTATCTTGAAAAGCTAAAAAAAGACACAGCATCCCTACAGCGCCTGTATTTGCCTAAGCTAGTTGAAATTCTTTCAAATGAAGACCCAGAAAACACTGAGCTTTTTACGCGCTACTTGTCTGTATTTCGCCCGCGCATAATAATGAACATGATATCGGGACCTGATGACGCTGAGCGCGCGGATAAAATTAGAAGATCATGCCGCGAATACTTAAACCTTGACTTGGAGCACTTGGGCATAATATACAAAGACAACGTGCAGGATATAGCCCTTGCATCAAGGCTTCCTGTAATTGTCTATAAGCCACAGTCTATCATAGCACAAGCTATTTACAGGATAGCTGATAAAATTCTTCAAGATGAAAGTGAAACCTCGTACACCACAGAAAAGGATTTTTCCGCTACAAACGACAGGTCCTTTCAATCTGCAGAGCTTGAAGCCTTAGCTGACTATGACGCTAGGCTTGAATCCGTAGAAGATCTTGCAGGAAGCGGCTTTCTTTCTACAGGCGACCTTACAGAAATCATTAAATCTCAGCAATATGAGCTTTCAGTCTTAAAGAAAGAAAACACCCTGCTTAAAACAAGGCTTGTCAGGGCAGCTAAGCAGGGCTTTAAGATTTAAGTTCAAGGCTTTAAGGCGAAAATCTATGCTTTTATTCTTAAACTATCCTTCTTGGATAAAGCCTGAAATTATACCCGGCGTGCCTTTTTTGCGCTGGTATGGTCTTATGTATCTTTTTGCCTTTGCTGCCGCCTACATTGCCTTTAGCTGGCAAGTAAAAAGCGGAGAGCTTACGCGCTTTTCAGGCGGGGAAGTTTCTAAAGACGATGTGCTAATGTTTTTTACTTGGGGCATTGCAGGCCTTTTGCTTGGCGCTAGAATCTTTGCAGCCCTTGTATATGACACTTCAGGCATTTATAGAAGAAACCCGCTTTTAATCTTTTGGCCCTTTCGCAACGGCCAATGGACAGGCCTTGCAGGAATGTCTTACCACGGAGGCTTTATAGGTGGCTTGCTTGGAATGATCTTTTACTGCATTCGCTACAAAAAGCCTGTTAGCGCGTGGTGCGACTGCATGGGCGCTTCAATTCCCTTGGGTTACACCTTTGGGCGACTGGGTAATTTCCTTAACGGCGAGCTTTACGGGCGCGTAACAGCAAGCCCCATGGGAATGTTTTTCCCCTCTGCGGAACGCTTCCCCCTTTCCGAACAGTGGGTTAGGGACTTTGTAGATCAAAACGGTATAACCTTTCCCACAGGCGCTGCAACTGTCAATCTTCCGCGCCATCCAAGTCAGCTTTACGAAGCTTTCTTTGAAGGCATTTTTCTTTGGGCTATAATTTGGTTTATCTTTAGAAAAAGAAAGCCCTACAATGGCTTTATTTCCGCCGTTTACACACTAGGCTACGGGCTTGTGCGCTTTTTTATTGAATATTTGCGCGAACCCGACTCCAATCTTGGCTTTAGAATCACAAAAGGCGGCGGGGATTTTCCAACATATCTTACTGGCTCTCTATTAAACATTTCCACAGGGCAAATTCTCTGCCTTATTATGGTTGTGGCATCCGCCCTGTTTCTTGCTCTTTATCCTATTTATTTGCATAAATATAAAAAAGATAAAAAGCTGTTTTAATAGCATGTTCAGTTCTGAGTTCTGGATTTGGCAATCCCTCTTCTTGCAGTCTTGTCCATAAGCGCGCGCTGTGATATGCTCGCGGCATATGGGCAATGAAGTTTATGATTTTTCCATTTCAACACTAGGCGAGTGCAATGTAAAGTCCCCTATCAGTCTTTCAACTCAGGTTGGGGACTTTATAGCGAACTATGTTACAGATAGCGAGTTTATTCGCTACCAAGTAGACGTTGACCATGATGGAAATGAGAAGCTTTCTTTTGGCGCGAATCTTCTTGAAAAGGCTGGTCCTAGGGAAAAGATCTTTTTTAACCCAAAACATGTACACGCGGCAATTGTAACTTGTGGCGGCCTTTGTCCCGGCATGAATGATGTTATCCGTGCTGTTGTGCGTTGCCTTTGGATTCGCTATGGTGTAAGACGCATAAGCGGAATTCGCTTTGGCTTTAAGGGGCTTGTGGCGGAATACGGCTATGACATAATCCCGCTTGACCCTGAGAAGGTCGCTAACTGCCACAAGACAGGCGGCTCTATGCTTGGCACTTCCCGCGGCGGAGGAAACCGCGTCATGGAAATCGCGGACGGCATAGAGCGGCTCAATCTCAACATGGTTTTCATTATAGGTGGCGATGGAACGCAACGCGGCTCCCTTGAAGTCGCGGAAGAAATAGAAAGGCGCGGCTTAAAAATAGCCGTAATAGGCATTCCAAAGACTGTTGACAATGACTTGTCCTTTATACAAAAGTCCTTCGGATTTGATACTGCCGTTGTAAAGGCTTCTGAAGCTGTAGCGGCAGCCAACATGGAGGCGTATTCGCAAATAAACGGCATTGGCCTTGTAAAGCTTATGGGGCGGGAGTCGGGCTTTATAGCCACGCACACTGCTATAGCAAGCCATGAGGCTAATTTTGTGCTTATCCCTGAAGTTCCCTTTGAACTTGATGGGGAGCGCGGCTTCTTGAAAGCTTTAGAAAACCGGCTTAGGAACTCTCATCACGCAGTTATCGTTGTTGCGGAAGGCGCGGGTCAAGACTTAATGCAAACTGAAGAGGGTTCGGATGACTCTGGCAACCGAAAGCTTGCAGACATTGGCGTGTTTTTAAGGGATAAGGTTCAAGAGTATTTTAATAGCATTGGAATGCACATTAACTTAAAGTACATTGACCCTAGCTATCAAATACGCTCCGCGCCTGCGGCCGCTATAGACTCAATTTATTGCGAGCGGCTTGGAAACAACGCTGTTCACGCTGCAATGGCTGGAAAGACAAAGCTTTTAATAGGACTTGTGCACAACAAGTTTGTGCATCTTCCGATTGCTGTAGCTACAAGCAAACGCAACTACGTAAACCCAGAAGGCTCGCTTTGGCGCGATGCCCTTGACGCTACAGGCCAACCTGTGCTCATGGTAAACGACAGAGCAAGCTTTTTAAAAAAAAGCACTGAAATACGCGGTGTTAGCTGCAAAATTAGCAATGAGGCTTGAACGCATTCTTCTTTTAATGTAGTATTACAGTTTCTGGGGCATTAGCTCATTTGGTAGAGCGATTGGTTCGCAATCAATAGGTAACCGG
>CAYYCW010000100.1:0-6593 GCA_964470435.1 uncultured Treponemataceae bacterium | reverse complement strand
GAAGGCGGCGTTCTTTGGGCTTGCAAGAACTACGACGGCGACGTGATGAGCGACATGATAGCCTCAGCCTCCGGCAGCCTGGCTATGATGACAAGCGTGCTGGTTTCCCCTGAAGGCTGCTTTGAATACGAGGCGGCGCACGGCACAGTGCAGCGCCATTACTACAAGTATTTGGAAGGCGAGAAAACCTCTACAAACCCTGTGGCCCTAATCTTCGCTTGGACGGGCGCTTTGACTAAGCGCGCCGAGCTTGACGGCACAGAAGAGCTTGCGCACTTTGCCGCTCGCCTTGAAGCCGCCGTCAAGCAAGTTATTGAAAGCGGCTGCATGACAGGCGACCTAGCTAGATTAGCTGAGCCAAAGGCTACTGAAATTCTTGATTCCTGGGCATTTATAGAAAGGATAGCGGATGCTCTTGGCTAGAAGCTAAAAAGGCTCTTGCCTTGCCCCAAAGCTTCAAGTTCCAGGATAATAACTAATATCTTTATAACCATAGGGTTAAAATTTCCTTGAAAACTCATTTTTCATTATATAGAATGAAGGATAACAGGCCGAATATAAAAGATTAAGGGGGAATAAATGGCTGATAGCGCTAAGCTTTTAGAAGCAGAGTTTGATAATATAGATGAAAGCCTTTTTGAAGTTGATTTTAGTTCTATTGACCATCATGAAGAAGGCAATAATGTTGCTGAAAGGCATAAATTTGCAAAAGATTTTTCTTTTAGGCAGATTGGCGCGATATCTCAATATATAGAGCCTGTAAGCATTTTTCATCCAATAGAATACGTGCTTAAAATATTTGTGCAAAACCCTGATATTCAAGCTTTGCCTGTTGAAGAGTACAATACTGTAGTCGGCTATATTGACAGGGCAAGCATGGAAGAAGCTACAAAAAATGCTTTCCGCCGCTTTATTCTAAAAGACACAAGGGACTACGTAAAGCGAGTCCCGCTCATTATATACGCAAGAGAGTTTTGCGACCTCTGTCTTGCAAAAATTGCTTCAGCATCGCAAAAATACAACGCTTCCTTTTTTCCTGTGTTTGATTACCGCAAGTCCTTCCATGGCCTTGCAACCCTTGACGACTTAATAGAGCGAATATCACGCATAGGGGAGCAAGACATGAACCGAGCAAGGACAATTCAGCAAGGCATTATGCCTGATAACACTGATCTAAGAAAGCTTCCCTTTGCTGTATCCGCATGGAATCAAATGGCTACGAAAATAGGCGGGGACTTATACAGCATTTATAGAATTACTGACACAAAATACATCGTAGGCTGCTTTGACGTTTCTGGAAAAGGAGTGGCGGCAGCCCTTGTTACAGTCGCACTTGGATCCTTTTTTTCTGCTCTAAAGAGATTTCCTCAAATTGTCTCCACTCCAGAAAAAATTATTTCAGAGCTAGACTACTTTATAAAAGACACTGTTCCCCTTGAAATCTTTGTTACAGCAGGCATTTTTTACATTGACTTGGAATCGAGGCGACTTTCTGTATTTAATTGCGGACACACTAACATTTATTTTTTTGTTCCTCATAGCGCCGCTGAAAAGGGAAAAACAATTAGGGTTTCTGAAATCGAAGCATTTTTACCCCCGCTTGGCATGGGGGCAGCTGCCGATGACCTTGTTGCAGGCAATGTAAAAATTCCTTGTTGCGCAATAGAAAAGGGGCTTAAGGCGGCACTTTACTCTGATGGCCTTACAGATATGCAAACTAAAGAAGGGGTGCGTTATGGCGATAGCCGCGTAAAAAACCTATTTAAGTCTCTATATTCTTCTAGAGTAGATGCGTTTTCAAAAAAGATTGAAGAAGCTGTAATTGACTGGACAGACAGGACACTGCTTGCAGACGACATTACAGTTTTAAACATTGCATTTTAAGCGCATTTTATTGCCTAATTCGCTCAATTTCATCCCATCTAAAGTCAAGGTCCATAAACTCAAGCAAGGGCTTGCGCGGGGGTTTGCGCTTTGAATTGTGTTCTGCAATTTCTGCGTCCATATCAGTAACCTTAGAACGCTTAAGTTGCGGCTCTCCAAGCGCCATAATAGAGCTATCCGCTGAAAGGTGCAATGCAATAGTTTCAGTTTGGGCGCTTTGCGTAAACATAATGCCGTCCGCGTTAAAGCTTATGGCGCCTTCTGAAAACTCCCAGCTGCCTTGCTCGTAGTTTCTAAGTGTAGTGCCTGTTCCTGTAATGCAAGTGTAAAGAAAGTCCCCGCGCCTTAAGAACTTAGGAACAGAAAGCCCATCTTCTAAACTTTCGTCTTGCCCCGCAAAAACTGCCCTAATATCCCTAAACCTTGCATCAGTAAGCCAATAGCGGATTTTGTAATAGCGGCTTCCTTCAAAATAAAGGCAAAAAAACTCATCTACAGGCGGCTCGCTATAAATCTTTATCCCTGAAGGATCCCCGTGGCAAATCCAAAAGCCAGAAAGGATTTCCTCTAGAGCTTGGTCTTCTTGTAGAACTTGGTCTTCTTGCAAAGAAGTGCTGGTCTCGCCTTCCTTTACATAAAAGGAAGTATAAAGGCTATTATCGTCAAGCACAACGGCGGAAAAAACGCTTGGCCGCCTTTCGCTTGGGTAAGAGAGCGAAAGAGAATAAGCACCACTGGCCGCGAGCTCGCTTTCTTCTGATACCAAGCAGGGAATCCAGCCTGCGTCTTCATAGACGAAGGCGTAGTAAGGCTTTAGGATAACGCGCAAGCGCATGTCAGGCGCAATTTCTACAAACCTTGTGCTATTTTCCCAAATCCCAAAGATAGGGCTTTCCAAATCTAGAGCTTCTTGGGCAACGGCAGTAAAAGAAGAAAAAAGACAACAAATGATTAATGCTATAAATGGGCAAAGAGTTTTGGCAAATGCTTTCATACTGTGATTAAAACAAAAAACAGTCCCAAAAGAATAATATTTACACAAACAGCGCAAATAAAACCAGCACGGCGCGAAAGCGCAGGGTACTGTGATGAATCAAAGCGCCTATAGATAACCATCACGCTATCAAAAAAGATTGCAAGCATTGCAAAGCAAAAAGAAAGGACTGCCCTCTGCGTAAGGATCCTGAAGACCATGCAAATCAAAAGGATAAAAAAAAGTGCAGAGCAAAAAAAGAACACAGCGCCTAGCGCCTTTCTTAAACCCTTGCTGTCTATAAGGCTTTTGCGCTCCACAGGCAAGTTGGCAATTCCTAGAGCAAATTCCCAGCCTGGCAAGCAAAATGTAATCCAGCACGCGGCAAAAAGAAAGATAATGCCTGCCAGCAAAATTGCCAAATGTATAAACATAATACTTTATACAAGTTTTTATCCCATGCAGTCAAGGTTACCTAAAGGAGACGACAGCGAGGCATCCATTCTCCATAAAGTATTCACATGATGATGACATTAATTAACAATAGCGGCAATTACTGCAAGACGTGCCTGCATTTTGTACCGAAAACCGCTGCAATTTTACTACTGCTTGTTCCGCCCTAGCGCTAAAGGCTAAAAACCAAAGGCTACCCTTGCCTTTGCAACGCTAAATGCCTAAAATGACCTTTGATTTGATTTAACGCAATTCCTGCGGGCTAAAAAGCGCGCGGGTGCATAAGGATGGGAATTATGACAAATCCTCTTTTAATTAAAAGTGTTAAAGGACGCACGATTATCGATTCGCGCGGCAATCCCACAGTAGAAGCCGAAGTCACGCTTGAGGACGGCACCCGCGCTTTAGGGGTAGCTCCCAGCGGCGCATCAACGGGCGAGTTTGAGGCGCTAGAGTTACGCGATGGAGACAAAAAGCGCTACGGCGGCAAGGGAGTTTCTAAGGCTGTTGATAATGTGAACGGCGCGATTTGCAAGGCGCTTTGCGGCATGGACGCCTCCGACACTTACGCTGTTGACCGCGCCATGATAGAAGCCGATGGCAGCAAGGACAAGTCCAAGCTGGGGGCTAATGCTATTCTTGCGACCTCCATCGCGGCAGCGCGTGCGGCGGCAACCTCGCTTCACATTCCGCTTTACCGCTTTTTGGGCGGCGTTAATGCCAATCGCCTCCCCGTCCCGATGATGAACATTCTTAACGGCGGCGCTCATGCTACAAACACCGTTGACGTGCAAGAGTTTATGATTATGCCGGCGGGCGCGCCTAGCTTTTCCGAAGCCCTGCGCTGGTGTACGGAGGTATTCCACGCACTTGCAGCCCTGCTAAAGGGCAAGGACCTTGCAACCTCTGTAGGCGATGAGGGCGGCTTTGCACCCAATCTTGCAAGCGATGAGGAGACAATCGAGTACATCTTGCAGGCGGTTACTAACGCGGGCTATGAGCCTGGCAAGGACTTTGTGCTTGCGATGGACGCGGCCTCAAGCGAGTGGAAGGGAAGCAAGAAAGGCGAGTATGTGCTGCCCAAATGCGGTAAGCGCTTTACTTCAGCAGAGCTTGTTGGGCACTGGAAGGCACTTTGCGACAAGTATCCTATTTATTCCATAGAAGACGGCCTTGACGAGGAGGACTGGGAAGGCTGGAAGCTCTTGACGAGCGAACTCGGCGGGCGCGTTCAGCTTGTGGGTGATGACCTCTTTGTAACCAACACCGAAAGGCTTAAAAAAGGTATAGACAGCGGTTGCGGCAACTCCATTCTTATTAAGCTGAACCAGATTGGCTCAGTCTCTGAAACGCTTGAAGCAATCAAGATGGCGAACGCGGCAAATTACACCGCGGTTACTTCGCACCGCTCTGGGGAAACCGAAGACACAACAATCGCTGACCTTGCTGTCGCGCTCAACACTTGCCAGATTAAAACAGGAGCTCCTAGCCGAAGCGAGCGCGTAGCCAAGTATAACAGGCTTCTTCGCATAGAAGAAGAACTTGGAAGCGCAGCAGTTTACCCTGGTTTTGCCGCCTTCCACGTAAAGAGGTAAAAGCGTTGCACCCGGTGGGGCAACTATTCCTTATTGCCCCGCCTATCGTCTACTTGCTGCAAAGCTCATCGCACAGTGCGCAAATAGTTCGCTTGCCACAATACGCCCACTATTGCCTAGATAGATCGCTTAGAGGCTAATAGCTACTAGCTAAAAGCTATCAGCTAAAGTATAAAACTCGATGTTATATCAACTAACACGCCGACAGCTTCCTTATTCGAGACGCTGTTTCCAACAATTACCGAAATCTCATCGCTTATTGTTTCTGCCGCCTTGGCTATTGACTCTGAACGATCCTGCACAGCCTGCGAGACGCCCGAAAGTCTACTTACCTCTTTGAGGATAGTTTCCGTGCCTATATTCATTTCGACAGCGCCATTGCGAATTTCCATCGTTACGTTTTCAATGTCCTGCAGCGCGTCAAGCACTTGGCGGCTTCCTACGTTTTGCTCGCTCATGGCAAAGTCAATTTCGTTTACAAGGGATGTAACTGAGCTAATCTTTGCCTCAACGGAATCAAAGGCTCCATCGGCTTCAATTGTTGCGCTTGCTATGGTTTTAATTGAGTTGATAGTCGTTTTAAGCCCCGCGGCTATCGCCCGAGACTGTTCGCTTGAGTCCTCAGCGAGCTTTCGGATTTCATCTGCTACAACGGCAAAGCCCTTGCCAGCCTCCCCCGCGTGAGCCGCCTCAATCGCCGCGTTCATCGCCAAAAGGTTTGTCTGGCTTGCAATGTTGTCTATCACGCTGTTTGCTTCCAAAAGGGAATCAGACTGGGCGGTAAGCTCGTTCACCAAGTCCTGCACGGCGCTTATGCTCTCCCTTCCGTAGGATGCGGTGCTTTTAAGCTCTTTAAAGCTGTCTGACGCCTTAGAGAGGTTTTTGGAAATCGCGCCTATATTCGCCACCATTTGCTGCACTGACGCGGAAGATTCCGTTACCGCTGCAGACTGGTTTTCTATCTGGCCGGCAAGGCTTTCTATATTCTGCGCGATCTGCGTGACGGTAGCCGAAGTTTCGCTAACGGAGGCGCTTTGCTCTTCCGCAGTGAAGTTTAGGCTTCCAATGTCCCTTGTAATCGCAGAAACATCGTCTAAAATCAACGCGGCATTCTCGTTAAGTGCTACTCCTACGCTTTCTAACGCACCGGAGCTTTCGGTCACGCGTGTTATCATGCCGTGGAGGGAGCTTATAAACTTGTTAAAGCGTAGGCCTATCTCGGCAATCTCGTCATCGCCCTTAATGTCAAGACGGGCTGTGAGGTCGCCATCCTCCTCTATTTTCTGCATTGTCTCGTGCATATCTGTAAGGGAGTTCACCATAGGTCGAAAAAGCGCAGCAAGCGTTATTCCCGCTGCAAGGACAACAACCACCATAAAGATTGTTCCAAGCATAGTAACCCTATGCGCGGTTGCCGTCATGTAGCGCTGCGGCACAATTAGGCAGAGCCTAAACGGGGTGTTTTCAATGTTTACAGCCGTAACAAAATAAGCAATGTCGTTAAGTTTAGCTAAAACCGTCCCGCGATCGCTTTTAAGGGCCTCATCAAAAGAAGAAAGTACCTCTTCCCCTAACGAGCTCACTTGGACAACCTCTGTCGCGTTAAAGAGGATGTCATTATACTCGCCTGTATTAAAATTGAATACAAGGGAAGAGATAAGCTGCCCGCCCTCAGAGACAAGATAAAG
>CAYYCW010000099.1:0-6641 GCA_964470435.1 uncultured Treponemataceae bacterium | reverse complement strand
AAATAAGCTATTCGCACTCGGAGGCGTTTGCGGCAGGCGAGCTAAAGCACGGGCCCATCGCACTTGTCGATAAATCCACGCTAGTAGCAGCCATTTGCACGCAAAGCGCCCTCTTTGACAAGATGGAATCAAGCATAAAGCAGGTAAAGGCGCGCGGAGCATCGGTGCAAGTTATAACCTTTGAGGGGGAGAGCCGCTTTGACGAGATTGCCGACATCGTCTTTACAATACCCAAATGCCCCGATGAGCTTTCGCCAATCCTTTCGGTAATACCTTCGCAGCTTTTTGCCTACTACTGCGCTGTGCAAAAGGGCAACGACCCCGACAGGCCGCGCAACCTCGCCAAAAGTGTTACTGTGGAGTAGTTGCGTATCTTGCGTGTGTAAGGAGGATTAACAATGCAAGAGCCTAAAAAGGATGCTCGCCCAACTTGGGACGAGTACTTTATGGAAGTGTGCCGCGCAATTGCAAAGCGGGCAACCTGCGACAGGGGAAAGTCGGGCTGCGTAATCGCGCGCGGCAACCAAATACTCGTTACGGGCTATGTTGGTGCGCCCACAGGCTTGCCGCACTGCGACGAGGTGGGACATCAGCTAAAAAAGATGCAGCACGAGGACGGCACTGTAACGCAGCATTGTGTGCGCACAGTGCACGCCGAACAAAACGCAATCTGCCAGGCTGCGCGGCTCGGCATTTCTATAGAAGGCGGCACGCTCTACTGCAAGATGACACCTTGCCGCACTTGCGCCATGTTGATCATCAACTGCGGCATTATCCGCGTTGTAGCCGAGCTGCGCTATCACGACTCAAGCGATACAATCTACATGTTCAAGCAAGCGGGCATAAGGCTAGAACACTTGAGCAATGATGTAGAAGAGTATTCAAGGCAATAAGAGCGGTAACCTAAAGGTTTTCCTCAAGCCACGAGCGGAACTCGCGGTAATCTGCCTTCATGGGTATTGACTTGTCAGGCAGGGATAGCACACGCTCTAATCTATCAGGCATGACAGGCTCGCGGGATATAGCATCTTTTACAATAGATGCAAACTTTGCAGGATGCGCTGTCTCTAAAATCATCGCAAGGCAGTTTCCCCGCGCGCAGTCCTCAGCCCACAAGGGTTCAGCACCTATAGCGCAACGCAAGCCCGTCTCGCTCATAAGCTTGTATCCTCTTAGGAAGGATGCCATTGCTCCAGAGCGCATACTGTCCCACGCTTTCCAAGCTACAGCCCCGTGCGGATCTATCGTGTAGCCTGTTTTGTAGTGGCAAGAGCGGATTGCCTCTAAGGTTTCCCTATCGCTAACCCAAAAGCCCGCCAATAATGGGCGCAGCTCTTCAAGGGGATACATCGAACGCATTCGCTCATAGTTGCTAGGCGTGCCTACATCCATCGCGTTAGAAAGCGTTTGCACAGAAGATCGCGGGCAATATTCGCCCGTTGCTATCCATTCGGGAACAGTGCGGTTTGCGTTTGTAGCGGCAACAAAGCCGTCAATCGGAGCGCCCATCTCGCGGGCAATAAGCCCTGCCATTAAGTTGCCAAAGTTCCCCGAAGGCACTACGTCAATGAGCTTTGGGTTGTCAAGTCGGTTATCGCAGCGGGAACGCTCCCTAATGTTAAGCGCACCATATATATGGAAGAAAACTTGCGGCAAAAGGCGTGCTATGTTTATGGAATTAGCGGAAGAAAGGCGAAATCGCCTTCTAAGGGAGCTATCCGTGAATGCGGTCTTGACAAGTATCTGGCATTCGTCAAAGGTACCTTCAACCGCAAGCGCGCGGACATTCTTGTCAAAAGTTGAAAGCTGCTTTTCTTGCAGGGGTGAAATTTTTCCCGAAGGATAAAGGATTGTAACGTCAATGCCAGCCATGCCGTAAAATGCGCTCCCCACAGCGCTGCCTGTATCCCCTGAAGTTGCTACAAGTATGTGGAGATCACCCTTCCCCCTATTAAAAAAGCTCATGACATTAGCCATAAACCTCGCACCAAAGTCTTTAAAGGAACAAGTAGGCCCATGAAAAAGCTCCAAAATGTAGGTTACAGGGTCAACTGGCACAACAGGTGTGGGAAAAGGATAAGATTCTGCAATAATCGACATTAAATCGCTGTCAGGGATTTCCCCCTCAACAAAGGGCTTAGCAGCTTCAAAGGCAATATCGCGAAAGGAAGGCGGCGGATTCTTGTTTAGTAAAGACGCAGGCAGCGATGGTATCGACTTGGGCATATAAAGCCCGCCTGTAGTGGAGTTCATGCCGCTAATGACAGCCTCCCTAAAAGAAGCCTTGACAGAAGCATCCCTTGTATCATAATACAGCATAAGGTAATGTTAGCACAGCAAGCTAGAAAACGCAATTATGATTTTTACTACATGGCTACAGTTATTTTTTCAGGTATTCGCCAGCTCCTTAATAATGTATAGCAAGTAGTAAGCTTTTCGCTCTCGGCTAATTCCTTATCGCTTTACCCTTACAGTTTCTATTCTGAAAGTTTAGCAGAAACCTCTTCCCACGCGGCGGTGAGCTCATCGGCCTTTTTGCGGCATTCCTCGATTTCGTCCTGCACAGCCTTTGAGCGCTCTCTGTCAGAATACACTTCGGGAAGGTTAAGCTCTTCTTGAAGGGTTGCAATCCGCTTTTCGCACTCTTCTATCTCTACAAGAAGACGCTGCTCTTCTCTTTCCAGCTTGCGGCGGGCGCTTTTCAGCCTCTTTTCTTCCATATAAGAAAGTGCTGTGCTCTCACCGCCGGCGAGGGCGCTTTCAGTGTGTTGAGTTGTGGCGACAGGCTCATGCGTTGCGGCCATTTCCTTTTCAATGCGGTAAAGGTAGTCGCCGTAGCTTCCCGGAAAGTTGCGCACAACGGAAGGCGCGCTTCCCTCGCCTGCTGTAATTTCAAGTACCCGAGTGGCAAGCCCTTCAATAAAGCCCCTGTCGTGGGAAACAAAGACAACGGAACCTTCAAAGTTTTTAAGCGCGTCTTGCAGCACATCCTTAGCGTAAATGTCAAGGTGATTTGTAGGCTCATCAAGAATAAGAAGATTGAGCGGGCGCAGCAATAGACGCAATAGCGCAAGGCGGCTCCGCTCCCCGCCGGAAAGGACAGCGCAGGCCTTGAACACGTCGTCGCCGCGAAACAAGAACGCGCCTAGCATGTCGCGCAACTTGGGTATCATCTCCGTAGGCGCTTCTTGCTCTAGTATGTCGATAATGCTTGCAGTGCCGCTTGCACCGTCTTTTGCGGCCAAGTTCTCGGCGCTTTCTTCGCAAAAATATCCAGCGGCAACGCCTGTTCCAAATACCACCTTGCCTTCGTAGCTACTGTCGGCTCCTGCAAGAATACGCAAAAGCGTGCTCTTTCCTGCGCCGTTCCTGCCGACAACGGCAACCCTTTCGCCGCGCTCAAGCGTAAAGTCCACACCGCGCAGCACTTGATTTTCAGCGTTAGATGCGCCCTTGTAGGCTTTTCCGATGCCTGTAGCCGTAAGCGCAATCTTTCCTGAATGCGGCGCGGGCGGAAAGCGAAAATGTATCTTTTTTAAGCCTTCGGGAAGCTCAATGCGCTCTATCTTTTCTAGCTGCTTTATCCTACTTTGCACGGCAGCGGCCTTTGTTGCCTTATAGCGAAAGCGCCGAATAAAAAGCTCTTGTCGCTCAATCTCTTCTTGCTGCTCCTTGTAGCGGGCCAGCAAGGCAGCGTTTTCCTCATCGCGCCTTTTTTCGTAAAGCGAATATGTGCAAGAAGGATAACGCCTTAGCCGCCCGCCTGAAAGCTCGTAAACCTCGTTTACGGCGCTGTCAAGAAAGGCGCGGTCGTGGCTTACAACCAAAAAGCCGCCCTTAAAGTCGCTAAGCCACTTCTCAAGCCAAACGCGCGCCTCAAGGTCAAGGTAGTTGGTGGGCTCATCCAAAAGAAGAATGTGCGGACTTTCCAGCAAGGTCTTTGCAAGAGCTATGCGCATTTGCCAGCCTGAAGAAAACTCATCAGTTTGGCGGATAAAGTCTCTAGAAGTAAAACCCAAGCCTAGCAAAGTGCGCTCCGCAAGGGACTGCCGCCTTTCCCACATAGCCTCATCCAAGTCAGACTGAAGCCTATCGCGTTCTTCTGCAAGGAGACGCGCCTGCCCCTCTGTAGCAAAAGCTATCTCGCTGTCAATTTCTTCCATTCGCAAAAGAATGCCTTGGCAGCGGTCAAAGGCGGAAAGCGTCTCATCGATAAGCGCGCGCCCCGAATGCGTTATGCCTGACTGCGGTAAGTAAGAAACGCGCGTTCCCTTTTCCGCCGCGCGCGCGCCTGAGTCCGGTGCAATAACGCCTGCTAGTATTTTCATTAGCGTTGACTTGCCAGAGCCGTTCGCGCCGGCAAGCGCTGCCTTCATTCCTTTAGAAAAGTTGAGCGAAACGTCAGAAAGGATATCCCTGTCCCCAAAGGCAATGGATACCTTGGAAAACTGGACTGAGGGCATTAAAGCGGCTCTTCTGGTATAGCAGGAATTCCGCGGCGCTCATCAAAAATCTCAAGGTTATAAGAGAAGCACCAGCCATGCGTGCCGCCTGTAGTCATCACGCTTAGCCATTCGCCTTCAATGGGAGCCTCATCATTGCCAATAACTGGCGCGCCTTCTCCCTTGCCTGTCACTTTGAGCATTTCTGATCGGCGCAGCCTGTAAACTTGCATTGAAGTGTTGTCAGGCCCTTCACGGATAGGAAGCCCGTCTATCTTGGAAAATGCGTAAAGGTAATTAAAACTTCTTCCATCCGTTGCGGCGGCTTCAGCAGCGGACATTGAAGAATAAAAGGAAAGCTGCCAAAGCTCAACCTCCGCAATCCTTGCTTCTTCTTCCCCGTAGGGCAGCTCAATTATGTAGGCGCTTGAAATATTGGAGCGTATTACAACCGGGACAACATCTCCTGCGGCAAGCCTAAGATCTGGGCGCGACCATGTAATTACGCCGTAGCCTTCATAGCGCGAGCAAGCTGACAAGACGTAAAGAGCAATGGTTAGCGAAACAAGCATTGTCCACTTCATTTTCATAATGTATTCTATTATACATGAAAGAAACAAGTATACCATCAAGAAAAGAGGTAAACCCAGCGAATTGTTGGGACCTAACATCCCTTTATGCCGATGACGAAGCATGGGAAAAAGACTTAAAAGCCTTTTCCAAAGAAAAGGATAGATCGAGTGAGCTCCGCGCGCTGTTTGAAAAGGGCTTAACAGCAGAGGGCTTGAACGCCTGCCTTGCCTTTTACAGCAACGCAAGCGAAAGGATAGAAAAGCTTTACGTTTACGCGCACCTAAAGCAGTCCACTGACGAAAGCGACCCTGAAAACCTTGACCGTGCGGGCCGCGCCATGATGGAGTATTCCGCGTTTTCCGCGGAGCTTAGCTGGCTTATTCCCGCCATACAGCAAGTGCCGGAGGAGGAGCTGCGCTCCCTAATAAAGGAGATACCTGATGGCGAAAAGCTTTACGGCACTTGGCTTGAAAAGCTTATTCGAATGCGCCCGCACATTTTAGGCGAAAAAGAGGAGAAAATACTTGCCCTCTTGCAAGAAAGCTCACTCACGCCAAAAAGGGCTTTTTCCGCCCTCACCAACACCGACCTTGACTTAGGCGAGATTGAAACGCCTGAAGGCAAAGTTCCCCTAACGCAGGGCACATTTTCAAAGCTAATGGAGCACCCAAATAGGGAAGTGCGCAAAACCGCGTACAAGCAGTTTTACGCGGGCTTTGCAGCGCACCAGCGGACAATAGCTGCGCTCTATGCTGGCAACGTGAACGAGGATGTTGCAAGCGCGAGAATACGCGGCTATTCTTCCGCGCGGGCGGAGGCGCTTTTCCCCGACAAGGTGGAAGAAAAGGTTTACGACAACCTTGTAGCGACTATAAGCGCTAACCTCGCGCCGCTGCACAAGTACTACGCCATTCGCAAGAAGGCTCTTTCGCTTGACGAGCTGCGCCACTATGACGTTTACGCCCCACTTGTAAAAGACATAAAGAAGCGTACGCCCTACGAGGAGGCAGTGCAGCTTGTAAAGGCCGCACTCGCTCCTTTGGGGGAGGAATACACCGAGACACTCGCACAAGGGCTTTTAGGCGGTTGGGCAGACCGCTACGAAAACAAGGGCAAGAGGAGCGGGGCTTTTTCTTCCGGCGCGTACACGGGCTATCCCTACATTCTCCTTAATTATAAGGAAGATGTTTTCCGCGATGTTTTCACGATGGCGCACGAGGGCGGCCACTCCATGCACACGCTTTATTCAGCGCAGAACAATCCCTATCTTTCCTACGAATACACCATCTTTGAAGCAGAGGTCGCCTCCACCTTTAACGAAGACTTGCTCTTTAGGCATCTTCTTGCAAACGCCGAAAGTGCGGAAACGCGCGCCTACCTTCTTTGCCACCGCGCAGGCGACATTGTAGCAACACTTTACCGGCAAACTATGTTCGCGGAATACGAGCGCCTAGCGCACGCGCTTGTGGAAGGCGGCACGCCCCTTACAGCAGAGCTTTTGCGCGGCGAATATAGGAAGCTGCTTGTAAAATACTTTGGCAGCGAAATGGTCTTTGAAGAAGAAAGCGACCTTGAAGCCTTGCGCATTCCGCACTTTTACAACTCCTTCTACGTCTACAAGTACGC
>CAYYCW010000098.1:2716-6696 GCA_964470435.1 uncultured Treponemataceae bacterium | reverse complement strand
AATCTTCTATAAACTTTTCAAAGTCAACAATGCGCGCCATGTAGTAGGGCGAAATAACTTCTTTTATGCTTGCATCCTCAAGCAAGAATGCGAGCGGCTCGTCAGTGTAAGTGTCGCCCTCAACTCGGTCAATCATAGAAAAATGCGCCGCTACAAAGTTCCAAAGACCTGCCCGCGCCTCCTCATTATTGAAAATCATATCCTTAATGTGGAAAACCTCGTTTTCTATCCAATAGATGATGTAGCCGTCCGCCTTATCATCCTCGCTATAGTAAATAGCGGCGGTAATGTCATCCTTGTCCCAAAGCCAATACTCGTTCCACGCCAAGTCGTCGCGGATAACAGCCCCATGCGTGCGCGCGGCGTAAGAAGCATAGGTCTCGCGCACCTCATCGCTATCGGCCTTTACGCGCCGCACGCTGCCCGCAACTTGGCGGTTTTTAGGCAGCTGGTAATCCTTTATTTCGTAAGAGATTTTATCAGAAACAAGCTCCCAGCCCTTTCTTCTATAATATGGAATAGAATACGGATAAAGGTAAGAGATGTATTGCCCCCGCTCGCGCATGTTTTTTAGCGCTTGTTCAAGGAGCTTGTGCATTAGGCCCATGTTTGAGTATTCGGGGTAAGTGCCGACACCTGTAAGCCCACCCATAGCGTATTGGCGGCCGAAAACCTGCACGCGCATAGGGTAAATCACCACCTGGGAAACAAGCATGTCGTTATCAAACCAGCCGATAACATCTGCCTTTTCCATTGATGGGTACTTTGCCCGTATTATTTCCTTTTCTTCCCAACCTACGGAGCTAAGCTGCTTTTCCGTTACCTGAAACACATAACGGAGCAGGGCATTGTATTGCTCCATGTACTCAATGCCCACGGGCCGCATTTTTAGGTTTCTTTTGTTCATGAGGCTTTCCTGCGCTTAATTATAGCACAAGTTCAAGGCTAATCGCTTTATTTATTTATAGGCTTGCCCTTATCAAGCGCTAAGCGGCTAGTTGTTAGCTTTTAGTCTTCTTTTAGAATGTGCGCTATTCTTCTTAAGCCAAACAGGGTGAGGTTTTCGTCATACTCTTGAAAGACTGAAGTTATAGGCTTTAGCACGCTGTTAAGGCCGCCTGTAGCAACAACACGGATTTCCGCCTTGTCAATTCCTTCAAGAGCCGCTATCTCTTCTTTCATTTTGCAGACAAGTCCTTCAACAAGAAAACTGTAGCCTAGCACAATGCCTGACTGTATTGAATGAATTGTATTAGTGCCAATGCTTGAAGGCGGGGTTTCAAGCGGCACAGCGGGCAACTGCGCTGTATTGTTAAAAAGGGACTTTACAGCAGTGCCAAGCCCTGGCGCGATGGAAACGCCCAGTATTTTGCCGCCTTTGCCTACGGCAACAATGGAAAGCGCTGTGCCAAAGTCTACCGCGATGCACGCTGTCTTGTAGCGGGCATAGGCTTCAGAGGCGTTGCAGACAAGGTCGGTGCCAATTTCGTGCACTGAAACTTCATGCAGTTTTATTTCGAGCTTGTCAAAGACTTGGTAATTCAAGAGAGCTGGCTTTTTTCCTGTTATGTTGTGTATGGCGCTTATAAATGGGCCTATAAGGGCGGGCACAACGGAGCTTATAATGGAATGCTCCACAGAGCAACCTGATATGTCAGAATCCCTAAACATGGAAAGAAGTATTGACGTGTATTCGTCTGCCGTTCGCCTTGAATCGCTAAAAATGCGCCATGAGCGCAAAATTGCCTCGCCTTTAAAAAGGGCTACAACAGCGTTTGTGTTTCCGATGTCTACAGCAAGAAGCATAACTCCTCCTGTGGCGTTAATGCAGCCGTCTGTGTTGCAAAAAACAAACCGCGCATATAAGATACCATCATGCCCGACATTATACAACCAAAAATACTTAAAGGATTCCGAGATTTTCTGCCTAGCCAAGAAATTCCGCGCGCTCTTCTTATAGAGCGACTTACTAGCACGTTCCGACGCTTTGGCTTCGTGCCGATTGACACGCCGGCGTTAGAATACGCTGAAATTCTTTTGCGCAAAAGCGAGGGGGAAACAGAAAAGCAGGTTTTTCGCTTTAAGGATAATGGCGGGCGTGATGTTGCACTTCGCTTTGACCTGACTGTACCCTTTGCCCGCTTTGTAGCGGAACACAGGGCTGCCCTTTATTTTCCGTTTAAGCGCTACCACATTGCTAAGGTGTGGCGTGGGGAAAAGCCTCAAGCTGGCCGCTACCGCGAGTTTATGCAGTGCGACTTTGACATTATAGGCACGGATTCCGCTGCAAGTGACTTTGAAATACTTAATATGATAAAAGAAGCCTTTGACGCAATCGGCATTGCCGGCATTACGATTAAAGTTTCGCACAGGGGCCTTTTTAACCGCGTGCTAGAAAGGCTTGGGCTTTCTGAAAGCAGAGAAGAGATTTTGCGCCTTGCTGACAAGGCTGCAAAGATAAGCGCAGAGGAGCTTAGCTTCCAAATGAATGAGCTTGTGGGCTCTGCGGAACATGCTAGGGCCGTGATTGCCTACACCCAGCTTGGGCAAGCAGGCAAGGGCTTTGAAGAAACACTTGAGGCTATGGAAGAAGCGGCCGGCGGACCTGGTAGCGACAGCGCGCGCTTGCGCGAAATTTACGCTTGTATAAAGGCTGCGGGCATAGAAAGTGCTTTTTGCCTTGACCCTTCCATTACGCGCGGCCTTGACTACTACACAGGTATTGTCTACGAAACCTTCCTTAATGAGTATCCTGAAATAGGCTCGGTGTGTTCAGGCGGCAGATATGACAACCTTGCAGGCCTTTACATGAAAGAAGAGGTTTCCGGCGTGGGAGCTTCCATTGGCCTAGACAGGCTGATGGCGGCAATGGAGCGCTTAGGCCTTTTAGATAGCAAAAGTTCCTTTGGCAGTGCTATAATATTTTGCGGAGAAAATGATAAAGCCGCCAGCCTTTACAGCCTTGCCGCCAAACTCCGTGCGCTAGACGTGTGCTGCGACGTATTCCCTGAAAGCAAAAAACAAGCAGCGCAGTACGCGTACGCAGAAAAAAAAGGCATTTGCTGGGGTATTTTTGCATCTGATGATGCGGCTGCCTGCACGCTTAAAAACCTTATCACGCGGGAAACTTTTGAAAATATCAGCATTGAAAGGACTGCAGAAATTATAAAAAGTTAGCCTTTAGCTTATGCCTTCCTTCCTAATAAGATCCTCCTCTTGGGCTATTGCAGCGAAAAAGGCGCCTTTTTGCTTAAAAAGCAAATAAAAAGCATTCACAAGCTAACTAAATGCGTATATATTGAATGCAACATGGCTTGTGTGTTTAAGGAGGTGCAACAATGATTGCACAAAAAAAGCCTTTGCGTGTTGTCGCCATTCTGTGCTTGCTATTGCCTGCACTGCTCCTAGCAGCTCAAGATGACAGTTATTTCGATGACGGTTATCTTGACGAAAGTTATGGTGATGACTACTACGGTGATGACAGTTATTTCGATGATGGTTATTTTGATGAAAATTACGATGATGAGGGTTTATTAGATTACGGTTATCTTGATGCCGATTATATTAGTATAGGCGAAAATTTCGCAGGCATCTATTCGCTTTATTTGCCTTCTGTAGAAGTGAGGGAGCATTATTCAGGCAAGTATGTTGTGGGCTGGATAAGGTGGTCTTATAACTCTATAGGTGCTACAACATACGCAAAAGACGGCGTAAAAGCTCATCATAGTATGGAGCTATTAGCAGCCAATCCAAAAGCAAGGCAAATTCAAACAATATCTTTTACCGCTTATGACAATGAAAACAGGGTGATTAGTAGAGACAGCGGCTCTTTTAACTTCTCTGCATGGGAAGACTGCGTTCCGGGCAGCAATGGGGAGTCAGTCTGGATGGCACTGATGATAGCCTCTGGGTATAGACAGCAGCCTCAAGGGAACAGCGACTAAAAGGCATCCATAAGCTAACTGAATGCGTGTATACAA
>CAYYCW010000098.1:0-2616 GCA_964470435.1 uncultured Treponemataceae bacterium | reverse complement strand
TCTTCAAGCGAGGCATAGCGCCGCCACAAAAGGGCAAGCGTATTTTGGCTGGGGGTAATCCTGTCAGGTATCAATATGGGGTAAAGGCCTGCCGAGTGTGCGCTTGCTATTCCATTAGGGCTGTCCTCAACGGCGGCGCAGCTTTCAGGCGGGAGCGCAAGCTTTTGGCAGGCTAGCAGGTAGATGTCGGGCGCGGGCTTTCCGTTTTGCACCATGTCGCCCGTTGCAACCGCTTCAAAAAATCGCAAAAGCCCTACGACTTCAAGCTGTTCTTTTACCCTACTTTCCACTGTTGAAGAAGCAAGGGCTAAGCGGTATTTTCCTTTAAGGCAGCTGAGGGTTTCCGCAGCAAAGGGCATTGCAGGTATTCCTTCTGCGGCCGCTATTGCGTCAAAGCCCTTGTTCCATTCAAGCAAAAACTCATTAGCGCGCTCTTCGTTTAGGCTTTTTGTCAGCAGCTCTTTCATCTTTTTGCTGGTCATTCCTGCGCAAACAGCGTAAAGGCTTTTGGCGCTTGGGGCGTTAATTTTCTCTGCGGCGGCAGCCCATGCCCGCTCGCTTATAGCTTCTGTGTTTAGAAGAACGCCGTCCATGTCAAAGACAATGGCTTTTATGTCTATGCGCTCGCTCATTCCTTGCTCCTTAAAAACTCTTCTATTAAACGTGCTGCTTTTTTCGTCGCCATATCCTCTGCGTTTAAGCTTTCCGCTTGCACGTGTATAATGTCAGGGATTTGCCGTATAAAGGTTTCTTGCCTTTTTGCATAGCGGCGGCTGTTTTTTACTATTCTTTGCCTTACCGCTTCCGCTTCATCCTTGGTTAGGGTCTCGCCATTGATTAGCTTTTCAAGCAAGCCGGGAAAAGAAAAAAACTCGCCATATCCTATTGCCCGCATTCCAGGGTCATTAGGAGTAAAGCCCTCCTGCAATAGGGCAGACACTTCCTGCTCAAGCCCTAGTGCGAACATCTTATTGCAGCGCTCTTCTATTCTTTGGTAAAGCTCCTTGCGATTTCGATCCAGCGAAAGAATAAGGAAGCGGTATCCTTTTCGTTTTTCAGCGGGAAGCGCAAAGCTGCTCATTCGTTTTCCTGAATCAATACATACTTCAAGGGAACGCAAGATTCTGCATGAGTCATTAGGCGAAAGGGCTTGCGCTCGCTCAGGATCAAGGCGGGCAAGCTCTGCATAAAGGGCTGGGAGTCCTTCTTCTTGCATTCTAAAAAGAAGCGTCTCTCTTGTTTTTGGGTTAGGCTCAGGCGTTTTTGGCAGTCCCAGAACAAAGTTTTTAATGTAAAAGCCCGTGCCGCCGCAGACAACGGGTAGCTTGCCGCGTGCGTGAATAGAAGAGCAGCAAAGGTCAGCCTCGCGTACAAAGTCGCCCGCGCAGAATGGTTCATTTGGCTGCCGAATGTCTATCAGATGATGCGGCAACGCGTTTAGCAGCTCGCGCGAGGGCTTTGCGCTGCCAATGTCCATTCCGCGGTAGACTTGAATAGAATCAGCACTTATAACCTCTGCTTTAGGAAGAGAGGAAGCGGAAGAGCAAAATAGGCTTTCAAGGAGCGCGGTTTTCCCTGATGCGGTAGCCCCGAAGATTACAGCAACAGGAATAGCCGCCATTTGTGCTTAAAATGTTATTTTTCTTCTATTTGGCTTTGGTATTCAATCTTCTTTGTAAAAAGCTCCCGCGCAGCTACGGAAACAACCTTTTCGCCATTATCATCGGTTTCGCCATCTCCTAGCATTGCAAGCTGGAACGCGCGCTTTGACGCCGCGCAGGTAATTTCATATATGTTTCCATCAAATTCTATTAATTGCTCTAGTGGAAAAATCATAATAACTATGATATACTTTTATCCATTTTTATGCAATACTAGTTAAAAAACATACAATATGCGGAGAATTTATGGCTGTAAGATTTGCGCTTCCCAAAGAAAAAGTAAAAATAATTCTTACAAGGGTGCTGCCTTCTGTCATTGTTTTGGCAGCTGTGCTTACAAGTTTTTTTATTGTTGACCAAACGGAGGATAGCGTTATTACCCGCTTTGGAAAATACCAGGATACAGTGGGACCAGGCCTTCACTTTAAGCTGCCTTTTGGCATTGACCGGCACTACAATGTGCCTACAAAGATTGTGCAAACAGAGCAATTCGGCTTCCGCACAGCAGGTAGCCTCATGGAAAACGCCTACAACAGCGCGACAATGGCGCGGGAGTCCACAATGCTCACCGGCGACTTAAACATTGTAGACGTTGAATGGATTATCCAATATAGGATTAACGACCCGCGCGCCTGGCTTTTCAACGTGCAAAGCGATGTGCGCGTGAGTACTATACGCGACGTTTCGCAAGCTGTAATAAACGAGCTTGTGGGCGACAGAGCAATTCTTGACGTAATGGGTCCTGAGCGCACTGCAATAGAGACAAACGCTGTTTCAATGATAAATGCGCAGCTGCAGGCGTTCGGGCTTGGCGTTTCAGTTATAAACGTGCAGCTGCAAAACATAGTGCCGCCGCCAGGTGTGCAGGCAGCCTTTGAGGACGTGAACAAGGCGATACAAGACATGAACCGCCTTATAAATGAAGGAAAGGAAGCTTACAACTCCGAAATCCCCA
>CAYYCW010000097.1:0-6728 GCA_964470435.1 uncultured Treponemataceae bacterium | reverse complement strand
GACAGGGCTTTATCGCGGACTCGGGCAGGATCTTGTAGCGATGAACGTCAACGACCTTGTGACAGTCGGCGCGCGCCCGCTATTCTTTCTTGATTACGCCGCGTGCGGCAAGCTTGACGAAAAAATCCTATCTCCAATAGTTGATGGCGTGATAGCCGCCTGCGAAGAAAGCTTTTGCGCGCTCTTAGGCGGCGAAACTGCCGAAATGCCTGGCGTATATTCGCCTGACGGATTTGACCTTGCAGGCTTTGCCGTAGGAATAGTTGACGAAGATAAAATCATTGACGGCAGCAATGTTCAGGAGGGAAATCTCTTGGTAGGCTTAGAGAGTTCCGGCGTTCACAGCAACGGCTACAGCCTTGTGCGCAGCGCGCTCGGCAAGGAGGGGCTCGACATCTGCCTTAGCTCTGTGCCGAACGGCTGGAGCGAAACAGTCGCCGAAGCCGTTATGCGCCCGACGCAGCTTTACGTAAAGGCAGCCCTTGCAGCGATAGAGACCGGCACAGTGCGCGGCATGGCGCATATTACAGGCGGCGGCATCTACGGCAACATAATCCGAGTGATTCCAAAGCGCTTTGACATCAGCATCGATTTCAGCTCGTGGAATCGACCTAAAATCTTCGATCTAATCCAAAGCGCGGGCGTTGATGAAGATGAGATGCGCAAGGTATTCAATCTCGGCATTGGCTTTGTCTTTGTCGTTGATGCAAAAGATCTGAAAGCGCTAGAAGACGCGCTTGCCGCTATTGGAGAGCGCCCAGCAGTTATCGGCAAGGTTATACAATGCGAGAACTTGCGAAAATAGCGATACTCATATCAGGAGCGGGCACCAATATGCGCGCAATTCTTAGCGCGATAGAAAGCGGTGAACTTGAAGCTGAAGCGTCATTTGTCGGCAGCGATAACCCGTCGGCAAAAGGCCTCAAGACAGCCGCATCGCTCGGCGTACCGACACGCATTTTTTCCTACAAGGAGCTCGGCAGGGAACGCGCAGAAAAGGCAATAATCGCGGCGGCGGAAGAGGCGAGGGTGGACTGGATTGTGCTCGCAGGCTTTATGCGCATACTTTCCCCCGCCTTTGTGCGGCAATTTAGCGGCCGAATAATCAACATCCACCCATCGCTTTTGCCGCAATTTCCAGGCGCGCACGGAATCCGCGACGCGTGGGAAGCAGGCGTTTCAGAAACAGGCGTGACAATCCATATAGTGGACGAAGAGGTTGACCACGGGCCAATACTCGCACAAGGAAAGGTTAAGCGCGAGGCCGATGATACGCTTGAGGCGCTCGAAGAAAAAATCCATGCCCTTGAGCACGAGCTTTATAAAAAAACGTTGCAAGAGCTTTTCAATAAAAATCCATCAAAAGAGTAGGGGAAGAGCCTTAAAAAAAGACATGCTCTTATCTCAGACTACATATCGCTAGGAGGAAAATATGAAAGTTATGGTGCTTGGCGGAGGAGGGCGAGAACATGCTATCGTTCACGCTTTTTCAAAATCAAGGATAACGAGCGAGCTGCACTGTTGCCCAGGAAACCCTGGCATAGCAAAGCTTGCAACCTGCCATGCGGAGAATCCGAGCGATCCTAGCGCGATGCGCGAGCTCTGCGTTCGGCTTGGCATAGAGCTAGTCTTTATCGGGCCTGAAGCTCCACTTGTCGCAGGCACAGCCGACACGCTCCGCGAATCAGGCATTCTTGTAGTGGGGCCTGGAGCCTCTGGCGCGCGGCTTGAAGGCAGCAAGGCTTTTTCAAAGGCTTTCATGCAAAGGCACGGCATTCCGACATCTGCCTTCGATCTATGCACAAGCATGGCTGAATGCGAAGCCGCGCTAAAAAAACGAAGCGCGCCTTTTGTTGTTAAGGCGGACGGGCTTGCGGCTGGCAAGGGGGCCTTCTTGCCTGAAACTTATGCTGAAGCCGTATCAATATGCCGCATGATGCTGGAAGAGCAAAAACTCGGCGATGCCGGCAATGTCGTTGTTATAGAGGATTATGTGGCAGGCACAGAGATGACCGTGCTTGCCCTCACCGACGGCAAGACAGCGCTCGTCCTTCCGTCAAGCCAAGACCACAAGCGCGCCCTTGACGGCGATAAGGGGAATAACACCGGCGGCATGGGAGCGTACTCGCCTGTCCCGTGGGTTAGCGAAGAGTTTACAAGCAAAGTTGCAGACGAAATACTTACGCCGACGCTTAAAGGCCTTGAAGCTGAAGGCATTCCATTTTGCGGCGTAATTTACGCCGGCATAATGATAAAGCCTGACAGCTCTCTTTCGGTGCTTGAATACAATGTCAGGCTTGGCGACCCGGAGGCGCAGGTTGTCCTTCCCTCCTTTGGTGGAGATTTCGGCAAAGTAGCTCTTGCTTGCGTTAAGGGAGAGCTTGCAAAAATAGAATGGCCCTGCGCCGCGCGCACAGCACTCGGCGTTGTCATGGCTTCAGGCGGCTATCCTGGCACTTTTGAAAAAGGATTTGAGATAACGGGTGCTGATGACGATGTTCCTAACACGTTCGTCTATCACGCGGGCACAAAGCTTAGCGAAAGTGGGCAGCTAGTTACAAGCGGCGGGCGCGTGCTTACAGTGGTAGGAATTGCGGATAATCTTGCCGAGGCGAGGGCGCGCGCATACGCAAGGGTCGCTGGCATCCATTTTCAAAATGAGCATCACAGAAACGACATAGGTAATAAATCCTTACAGGGAAGGAAATAACATGGCTTCACCGAAAATTGGCATAATAATGGGCTCGGCATCGGACATTGCTGTAGTAGAAAAGGGCACACTCGTCCTTGAAGAGATCGGCATAGAATACGAGGTGGCGATAGCTTCAGCGCACCGCACGCCTGAAGACGCGGCCGCCTACGCTAAAAAGGCGCGCGAGCGAGGCATTCAAGTTATAGTAGCGGTGGCAGGTCTGTCCGCGGCGCTTCCAGGAGTTATCGCGGCCGCTACAACCTTGCCAGTCATTGGCGTCCCGGTAAAAGGCGGCGCGTTGGACGGGCTTGACGCCCTTCTTGCAATAGCGCAGATGCCGCCCGGAGTGCCAGCCGCGTCCGTGGGGCTAAACGGGGCAAAAAACGCCTGCCTAATGGCCGCGCGGATTGTAGCAGCAACGGACAGCGAGCTTACTAAAAAACTTGAATCATACGCTGAAAAGGAAGCCATGAAAACCCGCGAAAGCCGCAAGCGCCTGCAAAACCTCCCCGCCGCGCCAGACGAAGCCTATTAGTGTTAAAAGCTAAAAGCTATTAACTATCACCTAAATATGCTATAATTACTTTGTATGGGAGATAAGAGGAATTTAGCGCACTGGGCGGATCAAACTGCGGAAAAAATATTGCGTGAGCGTGGCGCGCGCGAGGACGGCAGCCAGCGGGAGCGTTTTACTTGCGCTGCAGGTATTACGCCTTCGGGGACAGTGCACATTGGAAACTTCCGCGAAATTATTTCCGTTGACCTTGTTGTCCGCGCCCTGCGTGATCGCGGCGTTACTGTGCGCTTTATTTATTCTTGGGATGACTTTGACGTCTTTAGAAAGGTGCCGCTTAACATGCCAGAACCCGAAACGCTTAAAAACTACTTGCGCTTTCCCATAACAATGGTGCCTGATACCACTGGCCGTGAGGCAAGCTATGCGCGGCACAACGAGATTGAAGTTGAAGACGTTCTTCCTGCTGTGGGCATCTATCCAGAGTTTTTATACCAGGCTGAAAGGTATAAAAGCGGCATGTACGCGGAAGGTATTCAAGCGGCACTTCAAAAGCGAATCGCGATAAAGGATTGCCTTAACCATTTTAGAGACGATAAGCATAAAATTAAAGATGATGAGGAATACTGGCCTGTTTCCGTTTTTTGTTCCGCGTGCAGCCGCGACACTACGCAAATTGAAGGCTATGACGGGGAATGGAGCCTTTCTTACGCTTGCGAATGCGGGCACAAGGAAAGCGCGGACATTCGCGAGCTTAAAGGAATAAAGCTAGGCTGGCGCGTTGACTGGCCAATGCGCTGGGCGCGCGAGGAAGTAGTCTTTGAGCCAGCGGGAAAGGATCATCATTCGCAAGGTGGCTCCTTTGACACTGCTTCTCTTGTCGCAAAGGAGGTTTACGGCTATCCCGCGCCCATATCTTTCCGCTATGACTTTATAGGAATTAAAGGCATTGGCGGCAAAATGTCCTCTTCCGAAGGGAACGCCATAAGCTTAAAGGAAGTCTTGAGTGTTTACCAGCCTGAAGTGGCGCGCTATCTTTTTGCAAGCACGCGACCCAACACCGAGTTTGACATAAGCTTTGACCTCGATGTGATTAAAATATACGAGGACTATGACAAGTGTGAGCGCATCGCATTGGGCGAGCAAACTGCAAAGAATGAGGCGGCTTACCTAAAGGAAAGGCGGATTTGGGAACTTTCCCAAGTTGATTCTGCTAATTTGCCAAATGTACCTTCTTATCCTGTGCCTTTTAGGCATTTGTGCAACATCTTGCAAATTAACGAAGGGAATATCGATGCTGCGCTTTCTTCTTTTGAGGATGTAAAAGAGGAGCAAGCGGGTCGCCTTAGGGCGCGAGCCGAGTGCGCTTGGCGCTGGATTTGCGATTTTGCACCTGAGGATTTTCGCTTTTCCTTAAAAAAGCCTGATGAGGCAAGTGAAGCCTCGGTTGGCGACGTTGAACTCAAGGTTGCACAGGCGCTTTTGGATGACGTTGTGCCGATAGTTGAAAGAGCGACAGAAAAGGAAGTTTCTGCCGCTCTTTACGCTTGCGCCGAGGGGCTTGGCATTGAGCCAAAGGAGATTTTTGCCACCTGCTACAAGCTTTTAATTGGCAAGGAGCAAGGTCCTAGGCTTGCAAGTTTTTTTAAGACAGTTGGCGAGGCTAGGCTTAAAGAAATTCTTTTAAGTTACCTTTAAGGATTTGAGGGGTAAAATATATGACAAAGCTTTTTTTGCGAAAAGTTTTTTACGCTATTGGGGATACTTTTTTTTATTTGCTGGGCTTTAATTTTGCCTTAACTATAATTTGCGCCATAGGTGTGCAAGTTTATGTACGAATGCCTTCTGCCCCGCTGCAAGCATTAGCGGCAGCCGTATTTTTTATTCCCGTAGGCATTGTTTTAACCACTCTTTCTATGCTTTACGGGCAAGTTTCAGAGTACAAGAGCTTTACGCTAAAAGACTTTTTGCCTACCCTTAGCGAGTGCTGGAAGACGGGCTTTGCCTTTTTTGTAATTCTTTTTATAGTATTTTTCTTTCTATTTGCGGCTGTTCCCTTCTATTTTTACATGATGGCATTGCCCGCTTTTTTAATTGCCGCTGTTGTCTTTTGGCTGGTTGTATTGCTGCTTGTAGCCTTACAGTGGTTTTTACCTCTTTATTATAGGATGGGAGCAAGTTTTAATACTTGCTTAAGGGGAGCATTTTTTCTTTTTTTTAACAATGCAGGTTTTTCCATTTTTCTTTTTGGCTTTTCTTTTTTAATTTTAGCTATTTCCTTTTTCTTTGGTTTTGTGATTCCAGGCTGGGTAGCCGTTTTAATTGCACAACAAAGCGCTTTGCGCCTTTTGATGTTTAAGTACGACGAAAGTATGGAAGAGCTGCTTGCCAAAAAGGGCAAGAGTAAGAGTAAGAGGAAAACGCCTGCCAACTGGGGCGAAATTTTAGCTGAAGAAAGCGCTCGCATTGGAAAGAGAACGCTTAAAAGCTTTTTTATGCCTTGGAAAGACTAGTAGCCATTTTCCTTTAAGGCTTTTATACCTTTTGCAATATCTGAAACCTTAAAGATAATTGAAGGCGCTTTTTCTGTAGCAAGTGTCGCGTAAAGATAGTCAATATTCACCTTGCTTTTTGCAAAAGCATCTATAATGGGAGCAAGGCTTTCGTTTGGAGAATCTGCGCTAACTTCAAGGACAGGAGTTGTCTTTGTTGTAAAATTCGCGCCATGCAAGGTAGCAATAGCCTTTTCAGGATTGTCCGCTATAATGCGCAAAATGCCAAAGTCAGCTGTGTCCGCAACCATGATGGCGCGGCAGCTTACGCCGCCGTCTTTTAGAACCTGCATAACTTGCGCAAGACGACCTGCCGCATTTTCAAGAAAAA
Organism: uncultured Treponemataceae bacterium; assembly: GCA_964470435.1. Taxonomy (GTDB): domain Bacteria; phylum Spirochaetota; class Spirochaetia; order Treponematales; family Treponemataceae; genus Avitreponema. Next base: position 639 of record CAYYCW010000097.1, on the reverse strand, counting down.
TAGAAATTTGAGTGATTTTCATTTTTCCTCGCTTGTAAGATTAAAATTATAGCGCTTCTTATTATACACGAGGTTAGCGCTTGGGGGTTAGCAATTTTTAGTAAAAATTAGCTGATAGCCGTTAGCTTTCTACCCTAGAAATAAAAACTGCCGTGCTGTGTGAAAGTATTACGTACTTCTTTTGGTTTATAAGTGGCTCCTCGCTGCCTTTTTCCAAGATGTCGTCAGGGTAGGGGCGCGATGTGTCTATTACGCGGCACCACGTCTTACCTTCGGACGGCTCCGGCAGGGCGGCTGTAACGTCCTTTGCCGTACCGTTGCACATGATGAATATGTCGTTATCGTCAAATTCAGCCATTGTAGCAGCGGAGCTTCCTACAAGAAGATAGGCTATAAAGTTGTCAGGGGAATCCCAGTCCTCAGGCTCCCCAGAAGAAGAAAACCACACAATGTCAGAAGAGATTCCGCGCACGTTAAGGTTTTTCCCTTTAAAGAAGTCGGTGCGCGTAAAAACCGGATGGCTTTTCCTAAAGGCGATTAGCAGCTTTACAAAGCGGAAAAGCGGCGCATTCTTTTCTTTTTGCGACCAGTCAAGCCAAGAGATTTCGGAATCTTGGCAGTAGGCGTTGTTGTTTCCGC
>CAYYCW010000096.1:0-6835 GCA_964470435.1 uncultured Treponemataceae bacterium | reverse complement strand
ATAAAAAAAACTACATATCTTACGCTTCTTTGTCAAGAAAACTTTAGATAAATTTTTATTATTTTGAAAAAAATTTGCCGTGCAAGCCTATACTTGTAAGGAATCTGGTAGCTTTAAGCTAATAACAGCTTTTGATTCTAGCTTTTAGGGTATGAAGTTAATCAAGCAGCAATCGCTTTAAGAACTCTTCTTGCTTTGCCACAGGGCTAAAAGCTACAAGCTAATAGCTATAAAGGCTTCTTGCTTTTCCCTAAAGCTAATAGCTAAAGGCTCTCCATCAAGAAGAGGTGAGCTTGGCGGCAATTAACCGTGCCTCACTCATCTCTAAACAGGGAAAGCACCGCTACAAAGCGGCAGCCTGCGCTTTTTAGCGCTTGTGCGCAAGCATCTGCCGTCGCGCCCGTTGTAACAATGTCGTCTATTAAGATGGCGGTTTCAGGCGGTGTCTTTCCCTTTTTAAGCGAAATTTGCCCCCTAATGTTCGCCTTTCGCTCCTCCCTGCCCAGCCGCTTTTGTTGCTTGGCAGACAAGCGTTTAAGGCAGTTTGCAACCGGCATCCCATACCTTTTGCGTAAAAGGCGGCAGAGTTCTTCAATTTGATCCCATCCTGTATTTTTGATTTTGCCAGGACGAGGAGGAACGGGCACAATGGCAATACCTCTCGCTTTGCATTCCTTGCCCGTAAGCACGGATGCTGCAAAAACGGTAGCGAGAATTTCCGCAAAAATGGAAGAGTAAAGCCTGTTGCCCGCTATTTTCCATGCTGAAAGAGCTGCAGCGTTTGCTGGCGTGTAGCTAAAAAGCGTACATACCTTGTCTGTATGCCTAAATGCCCCGTCCCCTTCCCTGCACTGGGGGCAGGTATTTTCAGCGGAAATAAGGCGAGTGCCACAGACGGAGCATCTATCTGCCTCATGTTCAAGAAGGAGGCGGGCACTGGCGGCTTTAAGCATTTTTTCGCGGCAAGGCGTGCAAAGGGGATAGCCGCCTCGCGCAATATTTCTACACAGTGAACAGCTGACAGGCAATACAAAGCAGGAAAAGGCGCGCACGCACAATGCGGCGGCTTTAGCCTGCAAGGCGGCAAGAATTGAGGCTGCAGGCGGCGCTTCCTGTGGCAAAGCAAAGGGTAATCGTTTCACATCTTAATATATACAGGGAAAAGGCTGTGCTGGCTTAATCCGGTTATCTTCTTTAAATATATAAAACCCCAAAAACTCAAAAATTTTCTAATTGATAATGATTCCTAATTGACAAATAAAGGTGCGCTCTATATATTAAAAGCATAGTGACTGCGTGTGCAGTGCATATTTTTAGGAGGTAAATACATGTCTCTAATTAACAAAGACATTGTGGATTTTACAGTGCAAGCCTATCATGGTGATGCTTTTAAGACTGTAAAAAAGTCAGACGTACTAGGCAAGTGGGCTATCTTCTTTTTCTATCCTGCAGACTTTACATTTGTTTGCCCTACAGAACTTGAAGACCTTAATGGCAAGTATGATGAATTAAAGGCGGCAGGTTGCGAAGTTTATTCTGTTTCCTGCGACACCCACTATATTCATAAGGCTTGGCACGATGCTTCTGACCGCATTAAAAACCTTAAATACCCCATGCTTGCAGACCCAACCCATGTTCTTGCAAGGGGTTTTGATGTTTACATTGAAGATTCAGGTATTTCAGAGCGCGGAACCTTTATTGTAAACCCGGAAGGCAAGATTGTTTCATACGAAGTAAGTGCAGGCAATGTTGGCCGTAATGCTGATGAGCTTGTGCGCAAGCTTCAGGCATGCCAGTTTGTGCATGAGCATGGCGATGAGGTTTGCCCTGCAAAATGGAAGCCTGGTGCTGAAACCCTAAAGCCCGGCATTGACTTGGTTGGCAAACTCTAAGATGCTTAAAACCCGGGTTATCCCGGGTTTTAATTTATACGGTGGTAGTTATGAGAGAGCTTTACGATGTAGTGATTATAGGTGGCGGTCCTGCAGGCCTTACGGCGGGGCTGTACCTTGCGCGGGCAAGGTACAGGGTGGTTGTTGTAGAAAAGGATCATTTTGGGGGGCAAATTACAATCACCAATGATATTGTAAACTATCCAGGCGTTGGACATTCAAGCGGGACTGCTCTGACGGAAACAATGAGGATACAGGCGGAAAGCTTTGGTGCTGAATTTTTGTCAGCTGAGGTGACTAGCCTTGATATGAACGGCGATGTTAAGGTTGTAAAAACTAGCCGTGGCGAGCTTGAATGCTTTGCTGTCTTGCTTGCAACGGGCGCTCATCCACGAATGATAGGCTTTCCAGGCGAGGAAGAGTTTCGCGGGCGGGGTGTTGCCTACTGCGCTACTTGCGACGGAGAGTTTTTTACCGGCAAGGACATTTTTGTTATAGGTGGCGGCTTTGTTGCTGCGGAAGAAAGCGTGTTTTTAACTAAATACGGCCGCCACGTTACAATGCTTATACGGGAGCCTGACTTTACTTGTGCACAAGCTGTAGCAGAGCCTGCAAAGAACCACGAAAAAATTACAATATTTTATAATATTGAAGTGGAGGAAGTAAGCGGCGACACCGCTTTGCGCTATTTAAGATATCGCAATACGGTTACAGGTGAGGTAACGGAATACCGCCCGCCTGAAGGAGACACCTTTGGCCTTTTTGTTTTTGCGGGATACGCGCCTGCGACAGAGCTTATCCGCGGTCTTGCTGAATGCGATGAGCAGGGCTATGTTGTTACCGACAGAAGCCAGCAGACAACCTGCGATGGGCTTTATGCCGCAGGCGATGTTTGCATTAAGCCGCTGCGCCAAGTTGTGACAGCTGTAGGCGATGGCGCTTTAGCTGCAACTGAACTTGAACGCTATGCAAGTGCTATGCAAAAAAAGACAGGCCTTCACCCGACACCGCCCGCATCCAAGCCGCAAGCAACGCCTGCCACCACTGTCGAGGGCGGCGCAAGCGAAGATGCGCTATTTTCAGCAGAAGCGCGCGCGCAGCTTGACACGCTTTTCCAGAGAATGGAATCTTCATTGAAGCTAAAGCTTTATCTTGACGACACTCCTCTTTCAACTGAGCTTAAAGGCTACATGGATGAACTCTCTTCCCTTACAGACAAGCTTTCTGTTGAAACAGCAACGGACGCTTCTGTAGAGCACTTGCCTTGCGTGCGCGTTTGCCGCCAAGATGGAAGCTGGACAGGCCTTGCTTTCCACGGAGTGCCAGGCGGCCATGAGTTTAACTCATTTATGCTGGGCCTTTACAATGCGGCAGGTCCTGGCCAATCACTTGACGCTGAAACGCTTGAGGCAATAAACGCGCTCAAGCCTGTAAACATTAAGGCGATTGTTTCCCTTTCATGCACAATGTGCCCTGACTTGGTAGCTGCCGCGCAAAGAATTGCTGCGCTTAACGAAGGGGTTACCGCCGAAGTTTACGACTTTAACCACTTTGAGGATTTGCGCGACAAATACAATGTGATGAGTGTGCCCTGCCTTGTTGTAAACGACGGGGAGCAAGTTTCATTTGGAAAGAAAAATATAACGCAAATTATAAATTTAATAGAAAGAGAAAGCTAGCGCCAATTTGCCATCCGCCTGCCTAAGATACAGGCAGGCGGCGGCTAAGCGCTATTGCGCTGAAGCAGCAGGTGAGACGTTTACGTTCTGCGTGGTGAGGTTCATTAGACCTGCAGCCTTTTCTGATACGGCGCGATCTGGGCAAGAAAGGGAAAGATTAAGCCAAAGACTTACAGCAAAATCGCTAGCTCCAACGCGCATTAAGGCAGTTCCAAGTTGTAAAAAGGAATCCCAGATTTTCTCTGTCGATGCCCACGCAACAATTTCCCTGTGCTTTGATGCCTTGATTAGAGTGTCCCCAAAAGAAGAAAAGCTGTATTCGCTTTCATATTCATTTAGCGCATTTTCAAGTAGCGTAAACGCGGTTACCGCTGAAAGCACAGCAGCAGGAAGGGCTCGCTCTATTTGTGCGTCCGATTCAAGGTAAGCTTGGGCAAGCTCCCTGTAAGCCTTTAAGCCTTGCGGATTGTTGTTTCGGTAAAGCGTAAAGAATTTTACAAACGCCGGAGATGTTGCTGCAGCGGAGCTGCTCACCCCAGAAGCGCTTCCCTGTGGGCTAGTAACGTCTTCTTGAGCGGTGCGCACCATAGCTTTTAAGGCTTGGCTTTCCTTTCCAGGCGTTCCAAAGACGGGGTCATCTGCTATGGCAAGCAAAAGATAGTTTTCCCTTGCGCCCTCATTTCCAGAAAAGCCCGCCAAGTCAGCCATTCGGTATGCAAGCGTGATTTTATCGCCCGGCACGTCAAAGAAGTTGCGGTTTTTCCAAGCCCTTTCATAAAAAGAAAGGGCCATGCTTGCCTCACCGTCCGATTCATAGACAATGCCTGTAAAGACATCGGCTTCAGGAAGTGATGCTGTTTTTTCAAGCCACGACACAAGAGCAGAAAAAGAGCCGCCAAAGAAATCCTCTGTTCGTCTTGAAAGGATGCGATCAATTGCTCTTGAAGCAGCAAACTCTTCCCGCGCGACAAGTACGGGGTAAACATCCTTAATTCTGTCTCCCGCCCGTGATACTTCCCTTGAAGAAGCCGCGCGCCTTAATTCGCCTGCCATTTTAGAAATCTCTCCAGCGTGTACCCGCCTAGCCTCTTCTACAAGGACAAAGGCCTCGCCCCTATTACCCGCATCAAGCAAGAACTCCGCCTGGCGGAACAGTGCCCAAACGTTGGCACTTATAAGGCTGCCCTCGCCTATATTTAGTCCTGAGCCCTGCTGCGCAAAGGCTATACCTGAAAGCACAAAAAACACAGCAGCAAGCGCCGCCTTAAAATTACTCTTTTTCACAGTTTAACAAGCTCCTCTTCAAAGGCTCTATCAATGGAAGAATTGTCATCTTCCAAAATTGAAAGCTTTTTTACAACCTCACCCTTGCGAAAAATGATTATAGTGTTGTCAACGCCCGTTATTCCAATATCGGCATCCCTGCCCTCGCCTGGTCCATTCACCACACAGCCCATAACGGCAACGGTTATGTCTTTTTTCATGGCGTAAAGCTTAGGCTGCCAGCGCTCTACAAAAGCGTGAACGTCAAAACCAAGCCTTCCGCAGCGGGGACAGCTTACTATCTTTACAGAAGAGCTTCCAGCGCCGCATTCAGAAAGAATTTCCCTAGCCGCTATAACTTCGCTTTCAGGAGTGTCGGAAAGGCTTACCCTTACAGTTGAGCCAATCCCATTTTTTATTAAGGCGGAAAGAGCAAGCGTGCTTTTTACAATGCCTGCAATAAGGGGCCCTGCTTCTGTTACACCAATATGGAGCGGAATATCAAAGCGCGAGGCGAACTGTTCGTTGCAGGCTATTGTATCCTCAACAGAAGAAGCCTTCATTGAAACCACTGTATCCTTAAAGCCCGCCTCTTCAAACATGGATACCTCGCGCGCGGCAGCTTCCACAAGGGCGGAAGCGCGGCTCATCTTTCCTGCTTCAACCAAGCTAAGCAGGTCCTTAGGCAGGGAGCCGCCGTTCACGCCAATGCGTATTGGAACGCCCCGCTCCTTAGCCATTGCCACCACAGCCCGTATCCTTTCCTTTGAGCCGATGTTACCAGGGTTTATCCTTATCTTTGCGACACCGCCTTCAAGGCAGCGCAGGGCAAGCTTGTAGTTAAAGTGAATGTCCGCGACAAGCGGCATGCGGGACATCCTTGCAAGGCGCGAAAGGGCGTCCGCGCTTTCCATGTCGGGGACAGCAAAGCGCACAATGTCGCAGCCTATAGCCGCAAGAGATTCAAGGCGCTCCGCTATTTCGGAAAGGTTAGCGCCTACAAGGGATTCTTTCCACATTGTCTGAATTGAAATAGGCGCGTCGCCACCCATTTCCACCGCATTCCCGCTGGGTGATAAAAGCCTTATCTTCCTTAAATTTGCCAATTTAAAAATTCCTAAAGAAATCCCTATAACGACTATCGGCAAAAGCTAGCCTTATATTGAGATGGCCGCCAACTTGTCTGGAATAAAGCGGGCGCGGCTAGTGTCCGTTTCAAATACATCCACAGCAAAAAGGGGCGCGTCGGGCATCATCTTATTTAGCTCGCCGTAAATGTAGCAAGCAATGCGCTCAGCGCTAGGGTTGCCTTCAAAAAAAGGGATATCATTCAGGTTGCAGTGGTCAAGCGCGTCGCACACTTTCCGCAAGGCGCCTTTAAGGAGGACAAAGTCGCAAAGCATCCCGCCGCCGTCAAGATCAGCACCCCTTGCATGGGCAAAAACCTTGTAGTTATGCCCATGCAGATGCTCGCATTTGCCGTGATAATCCGAAAGGTAATGGGCTGCAGAAAATCCCGCTTCTACACGAACTTCAAACACAAATACATTTTAGCGCAAAAACGCCTTGCTTTGCTAGATAGTGTTTACAGGAGATGTGCATCATAATAGAATAAGGAGCTGACTAAATAGGGTGGAAAACATATGACAAACGTGGAGAAGCGACACAACATAAGCGATGCCGAATAGGCACTGACAGCTTAAGCTTTTACCCGACTAGCGCGGGCAAAAGCTTAAGCTGCATAGCAATCAAAGGCTATTTACTTGCGCTACCTGTCCCGCTTGCCTGCGCCTGTATCAGCATTACGGCTTTTCCCATATTCTTCGCCAGTCTTTATATCTGAAAGGCACATTCCGTCATATTCCCAGTACTTTGGACCTTGGTATGCACCGGAAGGATTAACCTTGCCTTTGCGTGTCATAATTTCCCTTGCAAGACCAGAGAGAGACCATGCCCTTCCTTCAAATTCAACTGTTTTAGCTCCATTAAAAAGGAGTAAGC
>CAYYCW010000095.1:0-6864 GCA_964470435.1 uncultured Treponemataceae bacterium | reverse complement strand
AGGCTCCCCCGACACACCATAACGCTCAACAAAAAGAATGGAAAGCTCATTCTTTAGTGCTTGCATGTCATTGCGCGCGTATTGATTGAGAAGGCTAAAATCAGCCATTAAAAATCCTTTGCATTTAGGCTTTAGAGATAAGCATTATAGCATAGGCTCTTTTGTTTGAGCAGTAGATATATTCTTTAAGAGTTTAAGCATCTATTCCAATAGCCTATCCAGACTACAGCTTAGATCTAAAGGCTAATTCTGCTACTTTGAGTTTTCACGCGCCTTTAGCGAGAGCGCAGCCTTGCTTACACGCTTGTAAAGCATGCCTTGCATTCGCCCCTTTGTAGGCAGTTTGCGCATTATTTCCTATAAAATAACAGATGGCGCTGGCTGGGTATATTCCATCTCTAAAAATTTTCACCCAAGAGTTGTTAAGAGCCGTCTGCTCCTTGTCAGTAAGTCGACCAAAACTGTCATCGAAAGCCAGTTGCTGGCAATTGTTGAGAATATGCATAATCGCCACGCCTTTAGCTGTTTAATCTGCACCATTGTATTATATGCATTGTGGTAAATTATTGATATGGCGGGTTTAGGGACTTTTAACCTTAACATCGTATCAATTAGCTAATACATATTAGCTCTTAGCTTTAGGGTAAGGCAATCAGTTTTCATGAGCGATCACTGCTTACCCCGCCATAGCGCTTTTAGCTTAAAGCTTTATGCTCTCAGCTTTTAGCGCCAGCTTCCCCCTTTAACGCTGCAGCCTTGCGCTTAGTGCTAAAAATAAGCGCATCTTGCTGGTGGAAATCTAGGCGCGCAAGCTCTATCTGCTTCCGCACCTAAAAGTTAAAAGCCCTATTCCCAGCGCACTTCAAGCTGCAATGGCGAGGAAAGTGTAAAAAGTTTTACAGCGGGAATTACAAAGCGCGCTTCGTTCCCTCTTGGCTGCGCCTGAACACCCGATGCCCGTATGGGACGTCCGCTTAATGTAGTGCTAGGAAATTCCCGCGCTGAAGCTTCAATCACTCTACTTGGGCATTGCACGCTTAGAGTAAAGGAGCAAGATTTAAGCTCAGAAGCCGCTTGCGGGCCGTACGCCGCGGCAATAAGATCGATATACTCATCTTCTGATAAGTATCCGCCAGTCAGTACAGGCGCCATCAGAAAGTCAGCATATTCAAAAAGCTCTTTCGGGAGCGCTTGTATAGTTTTTGCAATAATTTTTCTACTTAAAGTAACAAGAAGCCTATTCTCATCAAGGTCAAAAGCCTTTGTGTTTCCGTCAACTAGGGTTAAGAAGATACCGCTATCAAGGCTAATCCTTCCAAACTCCATCTCAAGGCGCTGGCTCCCATCATTTTTTATGCTTACAGAAGCTGGTGAAGGAAAATCAATGGATGCAAATGCATTTTCTATTCTTTGCTTGTTAAAAGCGGTTTGCCTCCCCGAGAATGATTGCGCTAACCTTTCAGCTAAAGGCGAAAGTGATGCAGAAAAGACTGCGCTTTCAAAAGAATCTCCGTCTGCCGATATCCTGGCTCCAAAAGATGCTGAGCATGCCGAAAGTGCCGTCACCAGCGCGACAATAGCCGCCACTCCACTTGCAAGGCGCTTTCCTTGCGTATTACGAATTATTTTACGTTCCAATAGCAAAAGTTACCCCCGTTGAAAGTCTAAATACGTCAGAAAGCATTTCGCCCGCAACATCTTCCCTGCGGACAAACACGCATTCAATGCTTTGATAAAATCCAATCTTTACAGCGCCAAGGCTCTTGTATGGCGAAGTCCAGGAAGCACCTATAATACCCGGGAAAAAAAATTCCGTTGAGCCATTGCCGCCTGAATAAAAGATAAACTGGGTGCCTGCAAAAAAGGCTAACCCGTTTTTCATGGACGCAGATAAATAAAGCGGCACAGACATTGTGCCGTGCCGCGTATCCCAGCTAAAGCCTGTGGTAAGACCTGGATAAAGGTTAAAACTTCCGCGCCACTGTGCTGTAACGCTTGCTGTTGTGCCCCTAATAAGCTTTTCTTCAAAGTTAAAGTCCCAAAGGGCTGTGCCACGAAGCTCAACCCTTAAGCCGTAGCTTTTATTCTGATTAATTGAAGCTTGTTCAAGGTCAGAGATTGAGGCATCAGCTGATAGCCTTACAATGCTCACGCTAGGCGCGCTGCTGACGCGTTGCTGTATATGGTTTGAAGTACTCTTGTTCTCCGCGCTGGAAACTGCTTCTTTCGCTGACGCTTTAGCAGGAAGAATCCTTCCTGCATAGCGGTAAGTGCGCTTCCAGTAGGATTCCGATATGCTGGAAACAATCACCCCTGTGCGCGGGCCTCGCGAAGCTGAATGAACAAAATCGCCTTCTCCAATGTAAATGCTCACATGTGATATTCCCCCACCTTCTGCAAAAAAGAGTAAGTCGCCAAGCTCTATTTCGTCATCAGGGATTTTTTCAGCATATTTCGCAATTGCAGAAGCGGACCTGGGTAGCTTTTTTCCTAGCACATCTCTTCCTACTCTAAAAACAAGGCCAGAGCAATCCATGCCTCCCCTTGTGGTGCCACCCCTAGCGTACGGTGTGCCTAAATACTCTAGGGCTGCATTTACAAACTCGGTGCGCTTTTCCTTGCTATGCTCTGGGAAAAGGGTTAAAAGGTTTTGAGCCACAATGCTTTCTGCAGAAAATGCAAGTACAGCAATAAAAAAGATGCAAAACTTGCGCAACTTTCCGCAAAAACATTGTGTCAAATAGAAAGTCATGTATTTGAGTATAGCAAGAAACGCGCTTAAGGTCAGCGTTTCCTGCCTTTAGGGAGGAATAAAATGAAAAAAACAACATTAAAGCACACAAACACACCGTGGTCATTTCTTTCAGAATGGCGCGGCAAAGCGTTTTTAGGCGAATGGCCTACAATACCAGAAATGCTTAGGATTTCTGCCACGCGCTTTCCAAAAAGAAACTGCCTCACCATCTTCGCGCCAGAAAGAGTAACGCTTACCTACAGCGCAGCATTAGAAAGAATAGAAAGCCTGTCAGCCTGGCTTTTTGAGCATGGCGTGCGTCATGGCGACAAGGTAGCTGTGTCAGGAAAAAACTCTCCCGAATGGGCTATAGCTTACCTTGCAGCTATGTTTGCAGGGGCTGTAGTTGTCCCTATTGATTACGCCCTTCGTAATGAAGAAATCGAAAACCTCCTTTCAGCATCTTCCCCTAAACTCTTCTTTGTAGACGAAGAGCGCCTCCCCGCCTTTGCAGGAAAGCGGGCGGGCGTGCTTTCGCTTGACGGAAAAGAAGGCGTTTACTCACTTATCCCCAAAGATAAGGCAGCCGCTCTTGCAGCAATTAAGGCGCCAGTTGAAAGCGACCTAGCCGCCATTCTTTTTACTTCCGGCACAATGGGGAAGCCGAAGGGCGTAATGCTTAGCCACAGGAATCTTGTGTCAGACTGCTACATTGCCCAGTCAAACATGAACATCTATCACACGGACGTGTTTTATGCGCTTTTGCCGCTTCATCACGCTTACACAATGCTTGCAGTTTTTATAGAAGCGCTTTCCGTTGGCGCGGAAATTGTCTTTGGCAAATCGATGGCGCAAACAAAGATGCTCCATGAGCTAAAAGAAGGCAGGGTTTCCATGCTTTTGGGCGTGCCCCTCCTATTTAACAAGCTGCTTGCCGGCATAATGAAAGGCATTCGCGCTAAGGGCGCGGCAGTTTATCTGCTTATAAGGACGCTGATGTCTTTTTCATATTTGGCAAAGAAGCTTTTTGGCGTAAACCTTGGCAAAAAGCTATTCAAGGGCGTGCTAGAAAAGGCAAGCCTTGGCAATATCCGCATAGCAATTTCTGGCGGTGGCTCTCTCGCGCCTTCAGTGTTCCGCGCGTACAACCAGCTAGGGATTGACTTTGTGCAAGGCTACGGTCTAACGGAAACATCTCCCATCATAGCGCTTAACCCTACATTCGACTTTAGAACCGAGAGTGTAGGAAAGGATTTTTATCCGAACATGGAGATAAAAATACTTAATCCTGACGAAACAGGCACAGGCGAAATCATTGTAAAAGGCCCCATGGTGATGCAAGGCTACTACAACGACCCAGCTGCTACCGCTGCCGCCTTTACTGAAGATGGCTACTTCAAAACAGGAGACATTGGCCGCATGGATGCGGGACGCTACGTTTACCTTTGCGGGCGCGCCAAAAATGTGATTGTTACAGAAGGCGGCAAAAACGTTTTCCCAGAAGAAATTGAAAACCTATTCCAGCTTTATTATGACGAAATAGAGCAGATTGCAGTTTGTGGCTATATTATGGAAGAAAGCCTAAAAAGTGAAGGCGTTGAGGCTAAAATCTACCCCTCTAATGACTTGTTTAAGCGGCTTAACGTGGGGCGCGGAATCCCTGCGAGCATTGACTATGTTCGCGCAGCCATTGACCCGATTGTAGAAAAGGTGAATAGGCAGCTTTTGCCTTACCAGCGCATTTCAAAAATCACCATCCTTGATGAACCTCTTGAAATGACTACCACAAAGAAGGTTAAGCGCGTTTACGCTGAAGCAGTGTAAGGCAGCAGCATAATGCTAGTACACTAAGCGGCGATTCCTTCGCCGCTTTTTTTGTGATTCTGGCGCTGCAAGAGCCGCTTGCTTTGCTACACAGGCTTCTGGCTTTTAGCGTTAGCCTTAGGCATTAGCAGGTAGAGTTCGAGCACGAATACTCCTTACTTTACCCCACGCGGCTATTAGCTAGTAGCTACAGGCTTTTTAACTTCAAACTCCAACCCTTCTTTCCCAGATAAAAATCCGCCTTGCCTAATAGCCTTGCTGTATTTTTTCTAAAATTGCTGTAAAATATCGGTGCTGGCAAATGACGGGACAAGCCCCGTCTCGCACTTTATATGTAAAGGTTAAAACAATGGAATTTGACAGGGAGAGGTTTAAAAGCGCTATTTTGGGGCGGCTAGGACAGCAATACGGCAAAAGGATGGAAAATGCAAGCAAGCATGATATTTACGACGCGGTTGCCTCTGCTGTTATGGATATTGTACAGCCAAGCTGGGTTCACTGCAAAAAGATATGCCGAGAAAAAAAGATTCGTCAAATGCACTATCTTTCTGCGGAATTTCTTATGGGAAGGATGTTTAGCAACAACCTCATCAATCTAGGTCTTTATGATGAGGTGTGCTCTGTGCTAAAGGAATTTGGCATTGACTACAATGCGCTAGAAGATGAGGAACCTGACGCTGGCCTTGGCAACGGGGGGCTTGGAAGGCTTGCGGCGTGCTTTCTCGATTCCCTTGCAACGCTTGAATATCCGGGGCACGGCTACGGCATCCGCTACAAGTACGGGATGTTTGAACAGCGCATTGAAAACGGCTACCAAGTGGAATCCCCCGACAACTGGCTTAAGCAGCGCGATCCTTGGGAAACGCGTAGGGCCGACCGTGCTGTAAAGGTGCTTTTTGGCGGAAATGTTGTAGCGGAGCAGCTGCCTGGCGGCAAGACGCTTTACAAGATTGTTGGCGCAGAAGTGGTTACAGCAACGCCTTACGATATGCCGATTATCGGCTTTGACTCCAAGGTTGTAAACCACTTGCGACTTTGGGAAGCCTCTTCTGATGACGGTTTTGACCTAAGGCTATTTAACGAGATGAAGTACAGCGAGGCTGTAGAAAGGCAAAACAGGGCGGAAGACGTTTCCCGCGTGCTCTATCCTAATGATTCTGGACCTTCGGGAAAAACCTTGCGCCTAAAGCAGCAGTACTTTTTTGTATCTGCAAGCCTTCAAGATTTGGTGGCTGCCTACAAGCGGGAAATTGGGCCTGATTTATCAAAGTTTGCAGAATACAACGTTATTCAGCTTAACGACACGCATCCTGTTATTGCAATACCAGAACTTATGCGCATATTAATGGATGAAAACAACTTTGGCTGGGAGGATGCGTGGCGCGTTGTTACAAGGACATTCGCCTACACAAACCACACAATTTTGGCCGAAGCGCTAGAAAAGTGGCCTATTGATATTTTTGAAGGGCTCTTGCCGCGCATTTACCAGATTATAACAGAAATTAACAGGCGTTTTTGCGAAACCTTGCGCGAAAAGTTCCCCAGCGACTGGGAACGCCAACAGCGAATGTCCATTGTAGGCTCAGGCGTTGTTAAAATGGCCTGGCTTGCTATTGCAGGCTGCTTTAGCGTAAACGGCGTTGCTGAGCTGCATACGGAAATCTTAAAGAATGTTGAGCTTAAAGACTGGTATGAGCTTTATCCTGAAAAATTCAACAACAAGACAAACGGAGTCACACAGCGCCGATGGCTGGCTTGCGCTAATCCACAGCTTGCACGTTTTATTACAAAGCGAGTGGGGGCAGGCTGGGAAAAGGATCTTTACAAGCTAAAGGAGCTAGAAAAATACGCAGACGATGAGCCTTCCCTTGACGAGTTTATGGACATTAAGAAGGCAAACAAGGAAAAGCTAGCCCGCCTCTTGAAGGATGAACAAAACATTTTCATTGATCCTGATTCAATCTTTGATGTGCAAATAAAGCGCCTCCACGAGTACAAGCGGCAGCTACTCAACGTGCTGCACATTATCTACATATATAATCGTATTATTGAGGATTCAGCCTATGACCCCTACCCGCGCACCTTTATCTTTGGGGCTAAGGCAGCATCAGGCTACAGGCGAGCAAAAAGCATTATCAAGCTAATTAACACTGTAGCCGACCGCGTGAATAACGACTACCGCGTAAAGGGCCGCCTGCGCGTGGTGTTCGCGCCTAATTACAGGGTGTCCTTAGCTGAAAGGATTTTCCCCGCCTCCGATGTTTCTGAACAGATTTCCACAGCTGGAAAGGAGGCTTCTGGCACGG
>CAYYCW010000094.1:0-6899 GCA_964470435.1 uncultured Treponemataceae bacterium | reverse complement strand
GCATTTCTATGTCGTATTCCGTCCTCGACTTTAGCCGCTCCGCCTCAAGGAGCTTGCCTTGAGCCCTAAAGCGCGCAAGCTGCTCTTCAAGCTGTTCCCTTATGCGCTCAACGGCATTCGGTATGGCATCCTCTTTCATCACAAAGTGCTTGGCGGGGTAGATTGAAAGCTCCTCGTAGTCCATCACGACGTCTCCCGTAAGCGGAATGAACTTGCGGATTGAAGCGACCTCATCCCAGTCGAGGCTAATTCGGTATGCCTCCTCCATATACGCGGGCCAAACCTCAAAGACGTCTCCCCTCTGCCTAAACGAGCCTCGCTCTAGCACAGCATCGTTTCTTGTATATTGAAGCGAGATGAGCTGCCTCTTGAACGCGCCCGTGTCAAGCCTAGCGCCCTTTTCTATGTGAATGCGCATGTCTCGGTACGTTTCGGGGAGGCCCAAGCCGTAAATGCAAGAGACGGTAGAAACCACAACCACATCGCGCCGCTCCATAAGGCTAAAGGTGGCGGCAAGGCGCATCCTGTCTATTTCGTCGTTTATTGATGCATCCTTTTCTATATACAGGTCGCGCGCAGGAACGTAAGCTTCAGGCTGATAGTAGTCGTAGTAGGAAACAAAGTATTCAACCGAGTTTTCAGGGAAAAAGTTCTTGAATTCCCTGTAAAGCTGCGCAGCAAGCGTCTTATTGTGGCTTATCACAAGGGTTGGGCGCTGCACCTGCTCGATAATCTTCGCCATCGTAAAGGTTTTGCCAGAGCCCGTAATGCCCTTTAGCGTTTGGAACTTGTCTCCGTTTTTTATGCCCGCTACAATGGCTGCTATTGCCTCGGGCTGGTCGCCCGCAGGCTCATAGTCTGCAACAACTTTAAAAGGCTTCATTCTGCAATTTTCTTCTATAAATAAATATATGGGTAAATTGACGGCGGGCAGCACCGCCAACAACTACGAGCGGTTATTGCGCTGCGCAAGCGTGATGTTCACGCGCAACGTTTCCCGCCCGCGCAGCACTTCAAGCGGCACAACCTCGCCGGGCTTTTTGTCCTCAAGCGCGGAATAATAGTCTGCAAGCGTTTCGGTTTTTTGCCCGCCGATTGAAGTGATAATGTCCCCGCCAATGTAGATAATAGATGAGTCTCGCCTTGACCCGTAGCGCACGGCTGTAGCCCCGCCGCGAAGCCCTGCCCTTTCAGCGTTGCTGCCGTTAGTCACGCGCGACACCAAAAGCCCCTTGCTTATAGAAAGCCCCGCGTACCGTGCTATTGAAATATTAAGCTGAACAAGCTCTGCGTCAATGCCGCCGCGGCGCACCTCACCGTACTGGATAAGCTCGGCAACTACGCGGCGCGCAGTATTTACAGGAATGGCAAAGCCTATGCCTGCGGAGCTCCCCGACGTGGAGTAAATTACAGTGTTGATACCTATCATCCTGCCGCGCGTGTCAAGAAGCGGGCCGCCGGAGTTTCCGGGGTTTATAGCAGAATCAGTTTGAATCATGTCCTTGATTATCGTGTTGGACTGAGACCTTACAGGCCGTCCTAGCGCGGAGACAATCCCCGTTGTGAGCGTCCTATCAAGACCGAACGGATTGCCGATTGCAAGCACCTTTTGCCCCACTTTAAGAGAAGATGAGTCGCCAAATGGAATTGTGCGAAGCTGCGCTCCCTTTTCTGGCTCAAACTTGAGGACGGCAATATCGTTTTCCTTGTCAACGCCTACAATGCTTGCCTCGTGTTGGCTACCGTCGTGGAGAGAAACAATAATGCGAACTGCGTCAGAAATTACGTGCCGGTTTGTGAGCACATATCCGCGCTCATCTATAATAGAGCCTGAACCCGTACCGCCCTCTTGCGGAACAGGTTCCAAGAACCAATTTATGCCGAGCATTTCCGTTGTAATGTTTACAACAGCCTCGTTAGCTTGCTCATATACGGAAATGTTTTGGAGCTCTTCCTGTGTGTAGGTTATATCACCAGCTGCCACTTCAAAATGCCTAGCGCCTAAAGGCGCGGCATCTGAATCCGCTACATATAGCTCATCGGCATAAATCGTGTCATCTGTATTTTCGGACACCGCGCCTTTGAGTACAACAATCGCATCCCGCGCTTCGCCGCTTGCGTAAAGCACAATGCAAAGGGCGCAACACGCAAGAGCTACAATTAGCGCAATCTGTTTTCCATTGTATAAACGCATTTAATCCCTCTAGCCTTAAGTTACTACACTTTAAGGCTTGAGGGCAACGCCTGGCATTGGCGCACGTGGAACAAAGCGCAAGTACTTAAATGGATGAATGTCCAATACGTTGGCATACCAGCCTTCAAGCCCATTCGCGTCAATCACGTTTACAGCAGGATTATGCGAAAGCGGTAGTATAACTGCCTCGTCAAGCAAAAGCTGCTCTGCTTTCGCAAAAAGAGAATAGCGCTTTTCCGTGTCGCTTTCGCGGGCAGCATTGATAACTAGCTTTTCAAACTCTGTGTTCTGCCAGCCCGAATCGTTTAAGCTTGAATCGGGGCGAAACATTTCCAAAAAGGCTATTGGGTCTGCAAAGTCTCCAATCCAAGAGGTAACGCCTACAGTGTAGCCTTCTCCACGTAGCTTTTTATAATACAGCGAAGAAGACTCTGGCCGCTTTTCTACTACAAAGCCCAGCTTTTCCCACGCGTTTTTAAGTATTTCTGTCTTTTGCTCATAATGCGCCGATTTAGGGTAAAAGATAACAATCGGCCCTTCGGCTGCAGGATTTGTAATACCCGCATCGCGTAGTGTTTGTGCAGCGCGTTCCGCGTTGTGGGAAACAGCGCCTTCAAGTTCCGGATAACCTGCTACAGGCAAAATCAAGGTGCTTGCAGGAATAAGGTAGCCTGTGCGCAGCTCAGCCCAAGGAACCGCCTGCAAAAGGGCCTTTCGCACTGCGGCATTTTTAGCCTGGCCTTGCGTTGTCTTAAAGAAAAAGTATTCCGTAGAAAACATTGGCGTGATGGAAAGCGAAGTATAGTCAATGAGGCGATCCAGGGACACACCTGCCGCAAGCCAGTCCACCTTCCCTTGATTAAAAAGAGCGGTTGCCTCTTGTGCATCTTCTACAAGAAGAAACTTGAGCGAAGGCAAGTAAACGTTTTCGTTATCCCAGTAGCGCTTATTTTTCTCAAGCACAATTTCATTTCCAGCCGCGCTTTTCACCCTAAACGGGCCAGATGAAAATGGCACAAAAACCTCACCCGCGCCAAGCTTAAATTTTCTCCCCTTTTTTGGGTGAACAGCTGCAAAGGCATGATGACAAAGAATGCGTGCAAAATGTGCTGTAGGAGATGTAAGATCAACTCTAAGCGTCTTGCTGTCTAGCGCGTGTATTGCAGGCGGATTCTTTGAAGACCCGGTGCGAAACTCTCTCGCACCCCTTATGCAATCAAGCATAGAAGCGTATGGCGCATCATCCCCTTTTCGCAAAAGCGCAAGCCACGAATTACGGATTGTTTCCGCTGTAATTGGCGTGCCATCTTCAAAGGCTGCATTATCCTTTAACACAAATGTCCAGCGTCGCCCATTCCTGCTTTCTTCCCAAGAATCAGCCAAGGCAGGAACAGGTTCAAGCGTTAGCGGATTATAAGAAAAAAGCCCTTCTGAAAGCGCGGAAAGCATTTGCGCTTCGTCAGCGTTATAGGCAGTGTGCACATTAAGATCAGGCACATGAGAAGAAAAGGCTACTACAAACTCCCGCTGCGGGTACGAGTCTTGGGCATTGGCTTGCAACGCCGCGCCAAAAAGCGCAAAAAATAGCGCTAGAGTTATTAAAATACTGTGCTTCATATTATACCAAGCTTTTTAAGCTGATCCCTCTCTTCCACTCTTGCAGCATAATTAGCGCGTATTCGGTTTGCCTTAGCTATCGCGTTCTTTACAGCAGAAATTTCAATCTTTATGCCGCGTATCCTTGATTTGGCAGGTCCTTTTGCCGCCGCCTTAAAAAACTCATCTATGCCGTCGCACTGCCTTACAATTCCGTTCATCTCAGAAATAGTGGAAGACAACAAGCTAAAAAGTTGCTGATCGGGCATAGCATCAAGCTTTTTCCATACAGATGAACCCCTAGTGTCAAAGCCGCTTAAAAGCTGAGCCTTCCTTTTTAGCATATCCATAAATTTGTTAAAGGCAATTACTTCTTTCGTTTGCGCCTGGCTTACAGGATCTACAAGAGTTACCGCAATTTCAACTTCCTTTGCAGGAAGGTTAAAGGCTTTTCTAAAAAGCTCCATCAGCGTGGAGAACAAGCTAACATTCGCAGCTTGAAACACTTTAAGGTTTTCAGATAGCTTATTTATAATAAGCAAAAGTTGCTGCGAAGTACTGCCAAGTATTTTTATTCCAGTTACAACAATAATGCGATAGTCTTCTTCTATATCTTCTTTTTTGTCTTTTTGTAGCTTTTCAGCCTCTGTTCTAACGGCAAGAAGGGCTTTTTTACGCAACTCAGTCGCATTGGCACCTGTATTTTCTGCAATAATTTCTTTTATTAAGTCAGTGTAAAAGGGTGCTCCATGCATTGTATTCGGAAATACCCTTTTTATTGCTTCAATAATTGCCTTGTCAGATGCGCCACTTTCTGGAATACCTGCACGCGGTATAGCAGATGTACGAACTTCAAGCTTATATGATTCTCGCTGAAAGTCTGAAAGAATCTTGAGCGTATCAAGGACTGAGGGTAAAAGTGCAGAAAGCTGCGAAAGGTTTCCTGAAACAACGCCAAGAGAAAACGAATCCCCTGTACGCTTAAAGTCATTAACAATTTCTGCAAAGACACGAGTATTAGCATTTGCTGAAATAGTGTCAAGCGCATCCCAGTCAAACGAGCGCAAAAGCTCTTCTAGTTTGGAAATGCGCTTCGGCGTTAAAAACACGCAGCTAAACTGATAGCGCTGAACAGCATAAGAAAGCATTGACATGTACTGTCCAAAGCGGCTAGCAATAGTATACTGCTTTCCTCTTCCTTCAGGGATGAACTCTAAAGAAGGAGGGACAATTCCTTCTATTGCAGCTTCATAATGCATTGAGCTGTCGTGAAAAATTGACTTCCTTACAAGCGCTATGGAAATCGCGCTGCAGTAGCTTAGCATTGTCTGCAAGTCTCTTTTAAGCTGAGGCAAAATAGTCAAGTCAAGCTCCTGCCTTTTTTCGCGTACAGCTTGATTTAACTTTGCTTCAAATTCCTTAAGACCTTCCATAATCGTTATTATCGGCTAATAAAGGAAGAAAAACAAGCACCTATACAGCTAGCTAGCTTATTTAAGCATCCATAAAAAAATATCTGCGCTTTCCTCTAAGGCGTGGTCTTCTTCGGAAAGCCAAGGAAAAAAATCAATGCCGCTAGCTTCCTCTACCGCATCTATTGGAACCGCGTAATCATAAAATCCGCGTTTAGAAAGCTCATCTTGTTTTATATTTGCATTTGGCATAATAAAGGCAATTCCCTTTTTTTCAGGCATGGTAAAGTCGAGTATAACCTTAAAAAATGAATGAGGCACCGCCACCTCATTTTTGCCGATTCTCTCAACTTCGCCATTTTCAAAAATGGGACCCGAGACAATCAAAAGAGCTTCATCGCGCTCTACCCAGCCCCTTATTTCTTCTTCAAGGTCTAGCCATGGTCCCCTGTTTAGCTCAGGGGTTTGCGGGACTATGTTTGTCATGTAAAAGCTATCACGCATGGCGTCTTTGGAAAAGCGCATGTCAGCCGCGGGAACAAGATGCCCCCTGTCATAGCCTGAATGCTTGTAGTCATCGGATTCCGCGCTTTTTTCAGCTATTGTCCTGTCAGTGTAAAAGCGGTTGCCCCGCTTAGCGTTAATTTCCCTAGCTTTTTGCGCTGTAAGCTCGTACGCTGCCCACTCTGATATTTTAAGGCTTTCGTTATATTTAAGTGTAAAGCCATTGTATTCATAAACTGAGTAGCTCCCTGCAGGAATAGCGGGTATTTCCGCAAGCTCTCCAATGCCTGCAGGAAAGAAAAAAAGCCGCAGCGCCAAAAAAAGCGCGTGAAAACCCATGCTCGCCATTAAGCATAAGTTACACAAGTTTGAGATTTAAAGCTATAAGCTAGCAGTATATCACTTCAGCCTTTCCCCTAGAATCTAATCCCCTGAATGCTATAAGCTAAACTTAAAGTTTTGCCTGCCGCATAAGATCTTTTTGCCTGTTCATCATTTAAGAGGTTTTATATTTTGAAAAAGAAAATGCTTGCTAGCTTGCTTTTGCTCATCATTGTAGCTTTTGCATCCTTTGCAGAGGTGCGGATATACATCAAAGGCGCGCTTGGTTACGGCTACAAAACGATAGATTGGGAAAGAACCTACAGCTACGACATTCCAAACTACACCACGGATTCTACGGAATACGAATACAAGTTTGACATATCACACCACCTTTTTGTTGCAACACCTGTATTCGGCATTTCGCCATGGTGGGGAAGCGCCAACGCCTTTTTAGAAGGGCTTTCGTTTGAGTTTTCGCTAGAAGCGGGCATTGGCGGCATATATGCCGAATACACAGGCATAGACCTAGAAATTGACGCTCTGTCTTTCACCTTGAACCCCAAAATTATGGCGGTTTACAGTTACCGCGCGGGAAAAATAACCCCCTACAGCGGCATAGGCTTTTCTGTGCCCATTGTCTTTATTCCTATATTTGGAAATTCCCCTTACACATACAGCAGGGAGTCAACTTCTGTAAGCTATAACTATTACACCCCTATTGTAAAGGCAGCCTTTAACGCCAATTTGATGGCGGGCATTGGAGCGGCTATTAGGGAAAATATTGTGCAGTTCCTAGAAATAGACTTTGGCTTTGGCTTTGGATCGAGTACGAGCGTAGACATTCGCGCAGGGTTTGCCTATATGTTTGG
>CAYYCW010000093.1:0-7142 GCA_964470435.1 uncultured Treponemataceae bacterium | reverse complement strand
TATTGGTGTCCAATTCGTTAATCTTTGAGCCAAAGAGAACATGTATGCCAAGCGGAAAAATGTCGCCTAAGCTATAGTTAGCGTATGCATTAACCTGAATGGCGCGTTCCTTATCAGGAGCATCCATAACAGGGATTTTGCCGCCAACCGCTACGCGGAGATTATTAATCATAGTAAACTCAAACGCTGCGCCAATCACGCCCCAATAGTTGCTGTAGTAGTAGTCGCCTCTACTATTTTCGCTGGCATCGCCATCAGCATAATCAATCCACTTGCCGTCCCAGCCCAAGCTGACTTTACCAATTTTGTTCGGAAGCGCGTAGCCAACATAGAAGTTAGCGTCCTTCCAAACATCTGCAGCAGTAAAATTATTATTGAAAGCAGCATCGAGCCTAGCATAGGTAAGCGGCACACCCGCACCAATGGTAAGGCCTGCTATTGGGTAAAGCCTAAGCGCAACTCCTGCAAGATCCCTGCCGTCGTTGCCGTAGTCAAGAAGGCTGTCAAAGATAAAGCCTTCCTGGTCCACAACAGAGCTGCTGTTTACAGGACCAAGCCTGTACCAGTTATACATTCCGTATACGGCGTCAATACGCGTCTCGTTCATATAGTGCTTGCCAACCGCAAGGGCAGCTTGAATGGGGAACTCAACTGGGAAAGGCCTAATTTCAATGTAGCCGTTGTTCCCTGTGGTGGTGGTTTGCCCGTTGTTATGAACATCATACGCCAAGCGCACATTGTCTGTTTCCGCCCTAAAGTTAAGACCGAGCCTAGGCGCCTGCGCACCCCATGACTGAATGAGGGATGAGTAGATGTCACTACCATTGCTCGCGGCCACATTCCAAAGCCCCTTACCGTAGGAGCCAAGCGAAAATACTGGGTTGATTTCTGCAAAGGCTAGAGAGCCTATCAACGCCAAAGCCAAGAAAACCGAAAGAACTTTTTTCATTGTCAAAAAAATCCTCCTTAAAATAAATAAAAAAGAATTAGCTTATGTCTAAACCTAAAAAAGGTTACAGACTTTTTTGCTTAACACCGAGACTAACACAGTTTTTTGCGTTTTGCAAGCAAAAAAATAAAAAAACTTTAGAAGATTTTTTACCGCCCGCTACTAATATGCCTTGCATGCTATAGGTGGAAGCAGAAGGTCGCTAACAGTTGGCAGTTGGTAGCCATCAGGTAACAGCTTTAGGGCGCAAGCAAGCAGTGGCTTTGGCACAGCGAGCGTGGCGATTGCCAACAAAGAAGAGCGGCTGGGTTTAGTTAACAGTTTGGAGTTTGGAGTACTGTGGCTGGGCAAGAAGCTCCTTGCTAAACTCAACACGGCTTTAGACTTCCAGCTTTTAGCCTTTAAGAAGCCGCATGGTTTCAGCGTATTTTTCAAGGGCTGCGCTTACCTTTGCGGTTATGGATTCGCTATCCTCGCCTGAAATAATTTCAAGAGCTTCGTCCGCAGAGCTTACCGCCCATATATGGAACTTTCCCGCTTGCACGGCTTCTTCTAGCTTGTCAGAAAGAATGAGGTTTTCAAGGTTGCGGCGTGGGATAATTACCCCCTGCTCTCCCGTAAGCCCTAAAATGGAGCAAGCGTTAAAAAAGCCTTCTATTTTTTGCGGAACGCCGCCCACAGGCTGAACGTCGCCAAGTTGGTTTAAGCTGCCCGTAACGGCTATTCCCTGCCTTAAAGGGATTTGGGAAATTGCGGAAACAAGCGCGAAAAACTCAGCGCAAGAAGCTGAATCGCCGTCTATTCCGCTGTAGGACTGCTCAAAGCAGACGCTTGCGTTCATGCAAAGCGGCACGTTGCGCAGGTACTTGCGGCACAAAAGCCCCTGTATAATAAGATGCGCCTTGTCGTAAATTTCACCTGAAAGGCCAGCTTCCCCTTCAATGTTTACAATGCCGCGGTTGCCTGGCCCCGCCTGCGCGGTTACCACAAGCGGAATGCCAAACTCGTAGGGGCCGCTGTCTATGACGGCGAGGCCGTTTACCTTGCCAACCCTTTCGCCGGAAACTTCTATTATAATTTCGTGGCTTGCAATGCCTTTAAGAAAGCGTTCTTCTTCAAAGCGGTTTATAAAAACCTTGCGATCTACAGCTTTAGCCACATCGCTAGCGCCTAGGGGAGCATCCGCTGAAACATCAGCGCGGCAAGCTGTTTCAAGGATTAAGTCTGAAAGTTGGGCAAACCTTGCAGAAAGCTTATTCCTTGACCCCGAAGCTCGCACAGCTTCCTTTATAAGCCTTGCAATCCCAGCGTCTGTAAATTGAGGAAGCGAAGCCGCGCGCGCCTTGTTTTCTATAAACGAAATGTATTCCTTTAGGGCGCCATCGCTTAAAGGGACAACATCGTCAAAGCACGCTCGAATCTTAAAAAGCTTTTGAAAATCTGAATCCTCGCTAAACAAAAAGTTATATGAATCGTCCCCGCCAATGATGATAGCCTTAAATTTAATTGGCAAGGGCTTTGGCTTTATGCTGCCAGAAGGCAAAATGCTAGAAGGCGGGGTTTGAAACTCTATTCTTTCTGATTGAAGCACTCTCTTTAGGTAGGCCCACGCGCCTTCTTCTAAAAGAAGGTCTTGCATCCGCAGCACAAGAAAGCCGCCTGAAGCCATGTGTACAGCCCCTGGGCGCAAGCGAAGGTGGGCATCCGCTTGCATGGAATCAAGGTCTTCGCGCTGGTCAATGCTTCCAAAAAGATTTGCAAAAGTGGGAAGCTTTTCTTGTATTACGCGGCCCTTGCCGTCAGCCGCCGCTTCAAAAAAAAGATTTGCCTCGTAGCGCTTAAAAAAGTTAGCCTTTTTGCGCCTTGACTTAAAGCTAGAAGATATAACATGCGTGCGTGAAATTAAGTCAGTGGATGCATCGCTTAAAAAAAAGGCAATAGCCTTTTCATGCTCTAAAGTTTCGGCATTGCTTGCGTATTTTTTGCTTAAAGCGGCAAACTCTTCTTCTATAATTGGCTTTGCATGCTCAATCAGTAAGCACCTAGCCTTTTTTTCCGCAGAACGGCGAGCCTCAAGCATTTTTTTAAAAAGCTCATCCATTGCGCCAACAAAACGGTAATACTTTTCGCGCAAAAGGCTAAGCTCATCTTGCAGAAAGGCGCCTTCAGCAGCAAGCTTTTGAAGCTCTTCAAAAGATGTTTCCTTTCCGTTTATGACTGGCGCAAGATCCATGCTGCTTGCGTTTTCTTCCTTTGTTTGCACAAGCTTAAAGCCTTCATCAGCGGCTAAAGCTTCAAATTCACAAAGCAAGCGGCTTGCCTCAACTTCAGCGTCTTGGGCAATGCGGCTTTCCTCGCGCAAAAGCGCTTCTGACTTTCTAATCTCTATAATTTTAGCGCGCAGAGCCTCAACTGCGGCGTGAAGGTCTTGCTTAAAGCTTGCGCCCTGCCTAGGCGGAAAAAAAAGCGGCCTTGGCTCAAGCGGGCGGCGAAAGTTATGGACAAAGACAATATCTTGAATAGAGGCTTTTTTTGCCTTATATTTTTCTAGCAAGCTTGCCAAGACAGTTCTGCGCCCCGTTCCAGAAGCGCCTGTTATAAAGATGTTGTAGCCTGCAGATTCTATGCTTAAGCCTAGGTTGATTGCGCATACAGCCTTTTCTTGCCCGATAATCTCAGGCTGGCTGGCAGCCTTTCTAAGCGTGGCAACAGTTTCTTCTGGTATGTTAAAAAGGATTTCTGTAGCGGATAGCTCCATGTTGTTTTTTGTCATTGCGCAGGGATTGTATCACAGGGCAGGCAGTTTTGGAATAATGGGAAAAGAGAATGTCAGACTTTTTTATTGGCCAACTTTTAGTTTTTGCAACCCTTGTCCCTGTTTTGCTTGAGCCCTTCATCAGAAGCTTTCGCAAGGTTGAAGGCATTCCGCTGCTTTCGATTATAGCCTTCTGCCTGTGCCTGGGCACAGTGGCTTCAGGTATTCGCGTTCTTTTTTTTCCGCTTTTTGTCTTTACGCTAATCATTCTTTTTTCTAAAATGGGGCGCTTTGTTGTGATGGCAAAAAAGCGCGAAAGCTCTTCATTGCCAGATGAAATCGAGGATGCAAGCCCAAGCGCAAAAATGCTTAGCGCGATTGCCCTTGCAATTCTAGCGGCGCTTGCTGCCCTTTCAGCGCATTTTCAGCCTGAGTTTTCATACAAGTCTGCAAGCGACATAAGCGTAAAAACAGAGCGCGCAGCTCTTTCTGCAAGCTTTAACTATCGCTTTAATGTCTTTGGAGCGGAAGAAGCTAGTTCACAGGACAGCAATATCGTCCTCCTTTATTTTCCATCTTTTCCTGCGGGAAGGGAAACGCTGCTTGAAATTGCTGCGGAGCAGGGCTTTACAGCATTGTCCGCGCACTGGAGCGGAAAAAACCTTTATTACTCTGCTGTCATGAACCCTGAAATATTGAGGGATTTCAGTCAAGTTATCTATTCCGTTGGCCAGTTCTTTACACCGGCAGGCGCTGAAGCGCACTACATTACGCGCTTTGAGCAAGCTCAAGGCGGGGTTATGCAAACCGTTATCCTTGACGCTGCGCGTTTTGCCCGCGATCGCTACAAGCAAGAAAATCATGGTGAAAGCGTAAGGCTTTTTGCTGTTGCCGAAGGCTATGCTTGTACATCCCTTGCAGCTGTAGCAAGCGCCAATCCCAGCCTCTTTGCAGGCGCAGCCTACCTTATTTCTGAAGAAGGCTTGAACAATTTCCGTGCCCCAGAAGCGGGCTTGTTTTGGCAGCGCGGGCTTTATCAGGCTATTCCCAATAGCGCGGCTGAGCAAGCGGGAATTGTAATTGTAGGTGGCATGGAAAGCGCTTTCGGCTTTGGAGAGATGACAGCGGAAGACCCCGCGCTTGCTGCAATTTTTGGCTTTGCAAGGGATGAGGGAAGGCAGCTTGCCCGACTTGCGGCAGGGCGTGTGCTTGCATGGGTAAAAATGCGAAACGAGCACCTTGACCAGAATGAAAATGCTAATTTAAGCGATGAAGCGCAGCCACTAGCGGTTGAAGCCATTCCGCCGCCGGAAGTGCAGCCAATATTGCTTGACGACCTGCCGCCGCTAGAAGACGAATACCAGATTTTTGAAGAAGATGACCAAGAGCCATTGGCTTTTAGCCAGTAGCTATAGCTTATAGCTTCTAGTAAGGAGGATGTGATGAATACACTTGAGTTTACAAGCTGGCTTGACAAGCGCCTGGAACTTGAAGCGTACAGTAAGGACATTTCACTTAACGGGCTGCAAGTTTCTGCAAGCGAAAAGGAAATAAAAAAGGCAGCCTTTGCAGTAGACGCTTGCCTTGAAAGCATAAGACGCGCGGCTCAAAGCGGCGCGGATATTCTAATTGTGCACCACGGCTTTTTTTGGGGCGCGCCGCTTGCAATAACGGGGGCGCACTACAAAAGGGTAAAGGCTCTTTTGGGCGCTGACATAGCCCTTTACGCCGCGCACATCCCGCTGGACGCAAACCCTGAAATAGGACATAACGCTTGCATTGCCCGCGTCATCGGTCTTGAGCCTTCTTCTATTAAGCCCTTTGGCGAATGGCGCGGCATGGTCATTGGCGCTATGGGCAGCTTTCCTCAAGAAGAGACGCTAGACTCCGTTATTGCAAAGCTCTTTCCAAATGGAGAGAATGCGGCGCACATTCTTCCCTTTGGGCCGCAAAAGATAAAAACAGCAGGCATTGTTTCAGGCGGCGGCGGCTCAGACCTCGCGCAAGCAATAGATGCAGGCCTTGATCTCTTTATTACAGGGGAAATAGGCCACGAGCAATACCACGCCGCCCTTGAAGCAGGCATTTCTGTTATTGCTGGCGGCCACTACCAAACTGAAGTGTTCGGCCTTAAGGCCCTTGCAAAAGAAATTGCAATAAATTTCAATATTGAAACTTTCTTTATTGATGTTCCCACGGGATTATGATAGAGTAAGTTTTTAATGCATCCCCAAAATGACACAACGGAGCAAGCTGCTAAAATAGAAGAGGCTGAAAAGGTAGCTGCAAGGCTTCGCCTTATTCTTCCGCTTAGCCTTTCTGCCGCTGTAATAATCCTTGACCAGCTTACAAAATACCTTGTCGCCATATCCATTCCTGAATGGTCAGTGGGCTTTGAGTTTTTCGGCGGCATTTTGAGGATAGTTCACGTCTATAATCTGGGAGCCGCCTTTTCGCTTGGCAGCGGAATGAATAGCTCGCTTCGTGGAATATTGCTGGGGATTCTTCCAATAATCGTTATTTTGGTGATTCTTCGCGTCTACTTTACAAACAAGGACTTTACGACCCTTCAGCGCTGGTGCATTGCAGGAATTGTAGGCGGCGGGATAGGAAACCTAATAGACCGCTTTTTTAGGCCGCAAGGCGTGCTTGACTTTATAGATGTGAAGGTATACGGCTTTTTAGGCTTTGAGCGCTGGCCCACCTTCAATGTAGCCGACAGCGCTATTGTAGTTTGCGGCATAATATTGATTGTTTCCTTTATAAGGGCATTCATAAAGGATGCAAAACAGCGCCGCAAAGAATAGGCGGAAAAAGTGAAAAATCGGAATATAAAAAGAAGCAATAGCTTAAATGCAAGTGCCTTTTTTAGAGGCGTGGCTGTAATTTTTGTTTATAAGGCAGGCTTTTTAGCCTGCCTTTATTTTTATATAAGGAGCATTTTATGCCGCAAACTATCATCGGTGTGCACGAAAAGCCGCCTATTTCGCGCTGGCTGCCGCTTAGCTTCCAGCACGTTTTCGCAATGTTCGGGGCAACAATTCTTGTGCCGCTTCTTACAGGGCTTAGCCCATCAACCGCACTTTTTACAGCGGGGACAGGCACGCTGCTCTACATCCTGATTACAGGCGCAAAGGTGCCCGCCTTTTTAGGCTCATCGTTTGCGTTTATTCCGCCGCTCATTGGCATTGGCTCTGTTTACGGAATGCCTTACGCGCTGGGCGGGGCCTTTTGCGCGGGGCTTTTCTACGTCGTAGTCGGCCTCATAATCAAGCTTGCGGGCACAGCGTGGATTGACCGCGCCCTTCCCCCCGTTGTAATCGGCTCGGTCATCATTGTAATAGGGCTAAACTTGGCACCAACCGCAATGGATTCCGCAATGAAGGTGGAAGGCGAATACTCGCTTTACGCATTCGCGATCGCGCTTTTCACGCTTGC
>CAYYCW010000092.1:0-7153 GCA_964470435.1 uncultured Treponemataceae bacterium | reverse complement strand
AGCCTATAAGCGAAAATCCAAGTGTTGAAGCGCCGCGTGTCTTTGAAGCACCCGCCAGAAAATCCGCATAGCAGGTTATAACCTTGTAGATAATACAACACATTGTTTGGCGGGTATCCTGCCCACGCTTGTATAGAAAAATTTTTATCAGGACTATTAATAATTTTCAAATGTTGATCTGGAAGCCCTGTGTCTTTTGCGTAGAATGCTATGGAGTTATTGACTTTTTGCGTTGCGCATAAAAATAACGCCAAAAGCACCTGGTCCGCAGTTTGCAGAAATTGCGGTTGATGCCTTTTGAAAATAAATTTGCTTAAAATCAACCCTTGCCCTAATTTCTTTTTCAATGTCATAAAGCGTTTCGTCATCCATGCCTGCATATGTTATAAAGGCTACGCTCTTGTCTATTGTTTCAGGGTGGCGCAAAACCCACTTTATGTATTTTTTCCAAAAAACTCCCGCAATACCTGTTTTAATTGCGCCTGTCTTCATAAATGATTTTTTAATAACTATAATGGGATGCAGCATGAGGGTGTCGCATATTCTGCATGCAAGCTTTGAAATTCTACCTGCAGCAAGAAGGTATTTAGTATCGCCCACAACATAGCTTGTTTGGATTCTATCTCTTAAACGTGTAAGTTCATCTTGAATTTCAGCTATTGTCATGCCATGCCTTAAATACTCGCAAGCCTTTAACACCATAATGCCTAGCCCTGATGAAATGTTCCATGAGTCAAAAACAGAAACGCTTGAAAAGGACTTAGCTGCCTCGCAAGCTGAAGCATAATTAGACACAATTGATGATGATATACTGATGTATACTATGTGCTGCGCCTTTGCAAGGCATTTAGAAAAAAAGACTGAATAATCTTCAGGCGACTGGTCAATGGATACTGCATTTTTGCCTCCCATTTGCAAGTAACGCATAAGACCGTCGGGATCAATTTCAACACCGTCAAGAAATACGCCCCCATCTGTTTCCACATCGGCAGGCAATATGGTGATGTTGTTTTTTTTGATGAGCTCTCTTGGAATGTCTGAAGAGCCGTCTGTACAAATCATTATTGGAACCTTCTGCCCGCTTGAATGCACTGGGGACATAAAAAGCGCGTTTATTTCATCACTATCAGCAATCATAACAAGCTCGCGCGGCAAATGCTTAAGCAGCTCCTGTTCAATTTGCCTGCCTGTTATTGGCTTAAGAAGAATGCCGTCAAAACCCTCGCGCCTGTAAAGCATTTGGTTGTCGCTTCCTGCATTGGCGGTAAGGATTACTACGGGAGTCTCCGCGTTTAAACCTCTGGCTTGTCTGCGTATTTCGTGAAGGCATTCAATGCCGTCCATTTCAGGCATAAGATGATCCATGAAAATCGCGTCATAGCGATTTTGCAAAGTTTTTCTAAGGCATTCTTGCCCGCTTGAAGCAGTTTCTATCTTGACTTTCGTGTCGCGCAAAAGCTTTTCTGCAACTAAAAGGTTAGCCTCATTGTCATCTACAATAAGGACTCGCGCATCGGGAGCTATAAACTCTGTATTATACTTCACTCTTTGGTCAATGTTATGCCTAGCTTCAATGCTTGCGCTGTCAATTTCTTCTTCCTGCTCTATTATCTGAGGAATTGTTACAGTAAAGGTTGAACCTTGCGTGTAAACGCTATTCACCTCTATTGTGCCGCCCATTAAATCCAAAAGCTGCTTTACAATAGAAAGGCCTAATCCTGTTCCTTCAATAAAATGCGTTTTTTCCAAGTCAACGCGCTTAAACACAGTAAAAAGGTGCGGGATATTTTCTTGCTTAATACCTATGCCTGTATCAGTTACAGAATATGACATTATCGCAACGCTTTCTTCACCCATCGACCTTTCACACTGAACAGAAAGGGTTACGCTTCCCTTTGGCGTGTATTTAATAGCGTTGTTTAGAATATTGACTAAAATTTGCTTTATGCGCGTTTCATCCCCTACGAGGTGAGCGGGTATTCTTCCGCCAATGTTAATGCGAAAGTCAAGACCCTTTGCCTTTGCGGAAGACCATATCATATTGGTAATCTCTGAAAGCATTGCACTTGTGTCATACGCAGACGACACAATTTCCATCTTGCCTGCTTCCATCTTTGATACGTCAAGGATGTCGTTTACAAGGGTTAAAAGCATTCTTCCTGCGCTTTGCATTCTCCTTGCGTCTTCTGCAACTTCATCAGAAATGTCTTCCCTTAAGATCATTTCGTTAAGCCCGACAATCGTGTTTATTGGAGTTCTTATTTCGTGGCTCATGCTTGAAAAAAAGCTATTTTGCGCAATATTTAGCTCTTCAATTTCTTTTTTTTGCGTAAGGGTTAGCTCGTATTCACGTCTATAAATCATGTTTTGAAATAAGATCATGGGAATCAAGATCACGCCTATAACGGCCATAGTGACAATTGTGTCTTCTAATATCGATTCCCTAGTAAATTTAAGGTCGTATTCAGGATTGCTGTATTGCCAAATACAACCTAGGATAAAAATTGCAAAATTTACCGTAAGGTAAAAATACTTTATATTTGACTCTACAAGCAAGCAAATAAACACCATGACAAATATAGTTATCATGCCTGTACCTGAAAGAAAGCCCCCCGTTTGGTAAAAATTAACAGGTACCAAGACAAAGCTTAAACCAACTACACCTAAGTGAATTGCAATATGTATTTTATGGGAAATTCTAGACAAAAAATGGATTGCAAAAAGCATGACCCAAACAGAAGATAAAAGCAAGACAGTCCCAATTCTTCCATGGACAGGCAAAGAAATAGCTCTTACAAGTGCGACAAGGGCAAGTCCTACAAGGCCTATCGTGACAAGCATATTATACGTTCTTTCTAGGCGGCTTAAAGAAGTGTCGGTGATGGAATCTATAATTTTTTTAGGTATGTCTTTAATTTTGCCTTTTTTGCCCTTCATTGCGATTCTCCTTTTAAGCTTGTGATTAGGCTTTCAAGTTTTTCTTCTGCGGCGGAAAAATCAAAATCATCAATAGCTTGCTTTATGGGATTAAGCAGGGCTGAAATTGACTGCCCCTCGTAATTTTTTCCTCCCATGCTGTCAATAATTTCAATAGCCTTGTCAGCTTCAAAGGTGGCAAAGCAACGTTTAAGCTCACCAAGGTTAAAAATAAAGTCTTCTTTTGAAATTGATGGGGCATTGCCTTCAGGCAGGGTACTTGCCGCGCTTTCGCTTTCACTAACGCCAAGCGCAGTGTTTAGCGTGTCAGTTACAGCAATGTATTGCCGCATTAGGCTTTCATGGTTTTCTTCTATATACGCGCCGTCCTTATTTTTAGCAGCGTCTTCCATAGCTTTAGCCGACTCTGAAAGGGAATCGGCTCCAATCATTTTTGCAGTGCTTTTAAGCGCGTGAACTAAAATGCGGTAATTATCAAAATCACGCTCTTCATAAAACGCGCCTATCTTTTTTTGCTTTTCAGCCGCGTCTTCTGCAAACTTTAAGAGAAGCTCGCGGTAAAAGTCCATGTCGTTTCTGCAATATCCAAGTCCTAAATCAGTGTTTATACCAGCGCTTTTAAGAAGCGCAAGCGGGTTATCCTCTTTTTTCTCTTCTTTTCTTTCAGCCATTTCTTCAATACCTTGTAGTTCTGCGGGCAATAGGTTTTCAATCCCTAAGAATTGTTCATCGTCGCTATCAACACAGGTTATCATTGTGTCAGGAAGCACCTTTCTAAGGACTCTTTCAAGCTCCATAATTTCTACGGGCTTTGAAAGAAATTCAGCAAAGCCTTCCGCTATAAACATTTCACGCGCGCTGCTTATAACATTTGCTGTAAAGGCTACAACCCTTAAAACAGCGCCTGTTTTAGACGACAAAAGCCTAAGGCGGTGCATAGTTTCAATGCCGTCCATTTCCGGCATCATGTGGTCAAGAAAGATAATGTCAAAGTTTTCGTTTTCGTAAAGCTCAAGGGCTTTTTTACCGCTATCCGCAAGTGTAACTTTCATCTTGTATTCTTTTAAGAAAGCCTCTATTATCATAAGGTTCATAGGCTCATCATCGACTACAAGAATTCTAACACCAGGGCAAAGCATTCGCTTTTTAGTGCTAGAAGCTGTTTTATCCTTTAAGTTGCTATTTAAAATATTTAGGATAGGAAGTACCCACAGAGGCTTTTGCACCACCTTAATTTGGCTTCCTTTCGGAAGAGAAAAGGAAGGCGAAGCAACTACAACTATAGACAGCTTTGAGCTTAAATCTTCAAAATATTGTCTGTCTTCATTGTATTCGTCTTCTCCCATAAAAAGATGAGTAAGATCGTAACCATCTACAAGCTTTTTAAGCTTAGGCAAGTCAAAAACCCTGTAAACGGGGACTTCAAGCCCGCGCACCATGTGGTCTAGTGTCTCGTTGTAAAAGAAATTTACCTCCGGCATCGCGTACTTATCTATGCTCAAAAAAAGCGCAACCGAAATTGCCTCCTGGTCGCTAAAGGTAATAGATGGGGAGCTATCCACAACGCGCTGCGGTATGCTGACTGTAAACAACGAGCCTTCGTGAACCTCGCTTTCTATATGGATAAAGCCTTTCATTGCAGAAACAAGCCCGTATGCAATTGGAAGGCCCAGCCCCAAGCCGCCTGTGCTGCGGTTTCTGCCGCTGTTGCCTTGGTAAAAGCCTAGTGTAATCTTTGGCATTTCAGCCTTGCTAATGCCCTTGCCCGTGTCCCTCACTTCAATGCGTAGATTAACCCCATAGCTTTTTTTTATTGCATAAATCTTTACATACACCGCGCCAGATTTTGTAAACTTGACAGCATTGTCGATTAAAAGGCAGGCAACCTTTTTAATTTTCCTGCTGTCTCCTATAAGCACAGATGGCACTTCAGTGTCAACGTCAAAGATGAGCTCCACATTCTCATTCGAATGCAAAACGCGACTTTCGCTTATAATGTCATTTGCAAGGGACAAAAAGATATAGTTATCTTCAAAGAGCATAATCCTATTTGAAGATATTTCAGCATAGTCAAGAATTTTTTCCACCATGCCAAAAAGCTTGTTACCTGCCTCTTGCATATAAAGAATGCTCTGCCTTTTTTCAGGGTCGCGCTCAGTTTTAAGGCTCATGGCGGTTGTGCCCGTTATAACGTTTATAGGTGTTCTAAGCTCATGCGAAACATTTGCAAGAAAATCAATAGTCCTGTCGGTTGTCTCTTCAAGATACTGCAGTTTGTTCGAAATGATTAAGTCGTTTCTTTTATCAAGATCAAAAAACCGCTTTACAGATCTGCCTGCAACATATACAAGTAGAAAATGGAACACGGTTCTTGAAATCGCAAGATATGAAAAGTCAAAAACACTGTCCTTTGCAAAAAGCAAGTTGTAAAGCGCTGTAAAGAAGTAAACCGCGGAGCACACGCTAATCATCTTCTTTATTCTAAGACTATAGAACAAAAGCATTACAAAGACATTTACAAGGGCAATGTCCCAAAGGCTTGTGGCGTGTATTCCATAAGAAAAGAACATTAGCATTGCTAAAGAAAAATAAATCCATAGCTTGTTTAGAAAAGAAATGCTAGTTGTAAAGTGTATAACCCAGCAACCCACTATCCCTATAGAAATAAAGACAAGCTCGGTTTTATTCCAGCCTAGGGCAAAGGCTTGCAATACAAGAATGGTAAATAGGATAGTGCACCACACAATGATGCTTAAGGCATGGGACTTAAGGCTTTCCTCATCTTGCATAAAAACTCCTATTTTTCCCTAAGCTGAAAATCCTTGTCTTCGTCAATCATGGAAATCATGATATCCACAAGCACAGGATCAAACTGCTTTCCCTTGGCGGCTTCAAACTCTTCCTTAACCTTGGCTTGCTGGGAAATCTCGTTATACTTCCTCTTTGAAGTCATCGCATCATACGCGTCAGCAATACAAACTATACGCGCAATCACAGGAATTTCATCGCCCTTAAGCCCGTCAGGGTAGCCCGTGCCGTCATAGCGCTCATGATGATTTCTTATGCCTGGAAGAATTTCAGAAAGCTCTGTAATCTTATTCATAATCTCCCAGCCCCTTACAGGATGGTTTTTAATGATGGCAAACTCCTCATCCGTAAGGCCTGAAGGCTTATTAAGCACAGCGTCAGGTATACCAATTTTGCCAACGTCATGGAGAAGGGCTGACATATTGGTATAGTCTTGCATTTCCTTAGAAAGCCCCGCGCGCTTTGCAATTTCAGTGGAATATGCCGCTACGCGCATTGA
Source organism: uncultured Treponemataceae bacterium (assembly GCA_964470435.1). GTDB lineage: Bacteria > Spirochaetota > Spirochaetia > Treponematales > Treponemataceae > Avitreponema. The sequence goes on along the minus strand of CAYYCW010000092.1, from coordinate 909 downwards.
ATGGCCGCGAGTGTAGCCGTCCTTAGCATCAATGGCTTCTGCAAGCGCGGAAATGACTTGTACAGACATTTTTTGAAGCTTTTCGCTTTGTATTATCACTTGGCCAATTTGCTTTTCAACCTCGTTAGAAAGCTCATTTTGGAGGCGTACCAAGTCGATTGTGTGGCGAACCCTAAGCAAAAGCACCTCAGGCACAAATGGCTTTTTGATAAAGTCCATAGCACCCGCTTTAAGGGCATGCACCTCAGCCTCGTAGTCATCGTCAGCTGTAAGAAAGATAATAGGCATGTTCGCCGTGTCGTGGGTTCCGCGGATAGCAGCAGAAGTTTGAAAGCCGTTCATGCCCGGCATATGTATGTCAAGAAGAATAATGTCTGGCTTATTGCTGGTAAGAAACTTAATGGCGTCTTCGCCTGACTTTACGCAGCTTACCCGCATGTTTTCCTCTGAAAGTACACGAGTAGCCATTTTCAGGTTTGACGCGTCATCGTCAACAACAAGAACCCAGTCGCTCATTCTATTCCTCCTATTGTGTTCATTAAACTGATTACAAGTTTACAACAATTAAGCATGCATTACAATAAATTATACTGTTTAGTTGGGAGTTGGGAGTTGGGAGCTGGGAGCTGGATAGATAGTTATTTTTTATAACCAAGACACTTCAGACACATTTGTTCAGACAATGCAGAGGCAAGTGTTTAGGCAATACAGACACAAGTGTCCAAAACAAAGCAGACGCGAGTGTTCTAACAATCCAGGCACATTTGTTGGTATCCAGTGCTGGTAGCTGAAAAAACTTGACAGCGCCCGCCGCCTTACGCTATAGCCTTAACAAAAATGGCGAACTAATGCCCTAGATAGTGTTTACAGGAGTGCGCCATGATAGAATGAGCCGCTAGCAAAATAGGG
>CAYYCW010000091.1:0-7160 GCA_964470435.1 uncultured Treponemataceae bacterium | reverse complement strand
CAGCCTTCGGGGATACGGCTATTAAGACCGTACTTTTCGCACTCGTCATCCATTTGTTGCAAGCACGGCAAGGGCGCGCTTCTTGCCTGCCTTAAACGACGCTTCAAGCGCTACCTCTGCGCGGTACTGGCATTCGCGAAAGCCCTTCCGTTTTACGGCGGGCAGTGCGCCTAGCCCCGACGCCGAAAACTGCCCTATCATGCAAAGCATTTCTTTTGGCGTGTGCATTCGCTCTATTTCCGCATAGTCGCCGCCTTCCGCAAGCAAGTTCTTAAAAAGCAGCCTTTTGCCGTTTGCAAGGTAAACAAGCGGAACCTTGTTGTCATTTCCCCAAAAGCCGTACCAGCCTTGAGGGTTTAGTGCATAAGACTCAGCTTGAAGGGCGGCGGCTTCTTCAAGATTGACACTTGCCCGCTTTGCCTCAACTATAGCCGTTGCCTTGTTGTCAATAAAAAGGAGGTAGTCGCTTTCTTTACCGCCTTGCATGGATGCTTCTATAACAGCAGACGGGTTTTTGCGGTTATATTCAAAGCGAGGGACAACTTCCCAGCCAGCGCTTTTTAGCTGCTCGTCAATCTTTGCCCGCGCTTCTTCTTCTGGCAACATTAGCGGCTCCTTGCTATTTGCTAATTATCATTCTACAATATTATGAGTCCATTGCGTGGCTTTTTTAAGGATTAAGACCAATAAGAAAGCCTTCCCCGCCGACAGGGAAGGCTTTTTTTGGAGGTGAGGGGAGTTGAACCCCTGTCCTGAAAAGCAGCGAGACGACCTCTACAGGTTTATCGGCGCGAGGTGGTTGTCAAAAGCCGGTAGCAGCGCCGCAAGCGTCGGCTTCTTATTTCAGGAAAAGTCCCCTGCACTGTCTGAACCCAGCACAAGGCAAGCTCCGATTGGCGACGGGAACATCTGCTGCTTCGGAGCAGCATCAGCAGCGTCCCGCGTTCTGCCGTTTAAGCGGCGAGAGCGTAACTGTCGTTATTGTCGGCAGTTATAGGTTTTGCCCGATTCGAGGACGGACTTGCCTCACCTGCAGCCGAAACCCTGAACATCCCAGTCGAATCCGGGACACCCCCAAAAAGTTCAACACTATATTTGTAAAGGAAATTTACGGCAAAACATGAGGAAAAGTCAAGTTAAAACAGAATCAACCAAACTTTTGAACTCGCGGTCAATGTCGCTTTCATCTTCCATATATGATGAGGAAACCTTGGGGTCAATAACGAATATACCATCGCGGTTTGTAACGGATTCAAGTCCCATTTCTTTTAAGGCTGCGCTTTTTGCAAACAGAAGACCTTCAAAGCCGCCTTTAGCATTATACACATAGTGGCCCTTAGAGGCAGTGCCAAGCGCGGCGGACGCTTGCGGCACATAGGAAACAACAGCTTGCTCTACAGCGCGCGAAACAGCTTGCGCAATAAAATCCGCTGCAATAGCCTCTTCTTTAGCTGATCTTTTTTTGCAATTTACGCAGCCTTTTTTAGGCTCGGAAGACAAATCGCGCAACGCGGGAGAAAATAAAATGAGCAAAAAAAGAAGAAAAAGCGAAACAGCAAAAACCGTAATATTTTTTACACTAGCAAGTTCAGCAAGGCTAGGCGGCATAGAAGATTGCAAGATGAGGGAAATGGCTAAAAACAAAAAAAGCGTTAAAAGCGCTGAAAGAGAAAGGGCTGCAACAATCCTTAAAAAAAAGTTCAAACTTCCTCCAACATCGCATGGAGATTATCTTTATCAAAAGCTTAAATGTCAAGGCGGAAAAGCAAAGAAACAATTAGCGCGCCTTACATTTCACGCTTGTTTAAAGCTGTCTTTTTTCTTGACTTTTGCCATACTTAGGCTTTACTCTTGCAAATCAAAACTTTAAGGAGAACTTTATGATTCGCTTTGGAGGCGCATTTTTGACTATGCTTTCGCTAGCTTGCCTTTCTGCATTTTCACAAGGCGGCGACTTACGCTATATCAAGCTTAATAGCGGTCACATGATGCCCGCGCTAGGGCTTGGCACATGGACACTGCGCGGCAAAACTTGCGAAGACGCAGTTTACGCGGCGCTTAAATCTGGCTATAGGCTGATTGACACTGCCCGCTACTACGGCAACGAGGCGGAGGTAGGCCGCGCTGTACGCCGCGCCATCTCTGAAGGCATTTGCAAGCGGGAAGACGTTTTTGTCACAACAAAGCTTCTTCCTTCATCATCAAATCCGCAAAGGGATATTGAATCATCCATTGCAAATCTTGGGCTTGGCTACATTGACCTTATTCTTTTGCACCAGCACGGCAGCAATGACAACGCTGTATACCGCGCAATGGTTGAGGCAGTAAAGGAAGGCAAGGCGCGCTCAATAGGCATTTCTAACTTTTACACAAGGGAAAGCGTTGAGTACTTTATCCGCAATTTTGAAATTCCGCCCGCAGTGGTTCAAAACGAAAACCACCTGTATTATCAGAACGCCCAGCTAAAGGGCTTTGCCGCAGCGCAAGGCATAACCTTACAGTCTTATTTTCCTTTGGGAGGGCGAGGGCACACGCGCGAGCATTTTTCCAATAGTACGATTGCTGGCCTTGCCGCAAAGCACCGAAAAACGCCCGCGCAAATTATACTGCGCTGGCATTTGCAAGCGGGATATTCCGCTGTTCCGGGCTCTTCAAATCCAAACCACATTGCAGAAAACATTGGCGTGTTTGACTTCGCACTTTCTGAAGAAGAGATGAAAAGCCTTTACGCGCTTGACACAGGCAAGAGATACGAAAACTGGTAGCTTAGAGCCCCCTTCTACCCGGTAATTGCAACACAAAATGTGCGGTATTGACAAAGAAGCGATGCAATTAATATAGTACAGAATGCCTTGTCAAGCCTTTTGCGATTATTTTTGGGTAGCGGAGCTTAAAGTGTGGCAATTACCAAGCCTGTAGCCGAGCGCCTTTGTTACCTTGCCCGCCTTTTAGAGGAAAGGGCGCAAAATGGGCGTAATGAGCGCCTTTCTTCTTTAGAGCTTGCTAGGATTACAGGCTACCCAAGCCGCGCGATTCGCAAGGACATTTTAGAGCTTTGCAGCTTGGATATTGAAAAAGGCGGAGGTGCCTTAGTCGACCCCTTAGCACTTTCACTTAAGATTCGCAAGAGCTTGAGCCCTGAAAGCAAGGTGTGGAAATGTTGCGTTGTGGGGCTAGGGCGGCTGGGCTGTGTGCTTTTAAGCTGTGCAGAGCTTTTAGGTTATCACGTTATCATTAGAGCGGGCTTTGACGCAAGCGTCAATCGGGTGGAAGCCCTTGAAAGCCCCTGCCCACTTTATCCTTCCTTTAGGATGAAGGAGCTTATTCCTCGCCTTGACATTAGCATTGCCTTATTGTGCGTACCGGAAGTGAGTGCGCAAGAGGCGGCAGACAAGCTTTTTGCGCTTGGGGTTAAGGGCATTCTAAACTTTACGCCCGCTACTATTGCGCCTGTAGAAGGGGCAGTTGTAAAAAATGCTTCAGTAGCTGGCAAGCTTGAAGAGTTAGCTTTAGGGTTCTCATTTAATAAATTTAAGTTTTTAGGAGATGCAAATGGGGCGCGTTTATAATTTTGCAGCAGGGCCTGCCATGTTGCCTGAAAGAGTGCTTAAAAAAGCAGCGGGTGAGCTTTTGGACTATAATGGGTCGGGGCAGTCGGTAATGGAGATGAGCCACCGCTCCAAGGAGTTTAAGGAGATTGCGGAAAGCACAGAAGCCCTTGTGCGCGAGCTTTTAGGCGTGCCGGATACCTACAAGGTGCTTTTTCTTCAAGGAGGCGCGAGCCTTCAGTTTGCTATGGTGCCGCTCAACTTGAGGCAGAAGGGAAAGGCTGCCTATGTAGAGACGGGCATTTGGGCTTCCAAAGCTGAAAAGGAAGCTAGGCGCTGGATTAAAACTGAAATTGTAGCCTCTTCTAAGGAAGAAAACTATTCGCGCATTCCTGATGTAAAAAAAATTGAAGGCGAATACGACTACGCGCACATCACGCTTAACAACACAATTATGGGCACTAAGTGGAGCTATCTGCCTGACTGCGGCCAAATTCCCCTTGTTGCAGACATTTCCTCTTGCGCCTTTTCAGAGCCTTTGGACGTTTCTAAGGTTGCGCTCATTTACGCAGGCGCGCAAAAGAATCTGGGGCCTTCGGGCGTTACTCTAGTTGTGCTTCGCGAGGAGATTGCGGCCATTAAGGCGGCTGATAACGTGCCTTCAATGCTGCAATACAGCGCGCACGCTGAAAACGGCTCAATGTATAACACACCTCCTTGCTATTCAATTTACATGATGGGCTTGGTACTTCAATGGATTAAGGATGAAGGCGGGCTTTCTGAAATAGGAAGGCGCAACCAGGAAAAGGCCGCGCTCCTTTATGATTACCTTGACTCATCTCCTTATTACCGCGCTACAGCAGAGAAAGGAAGCCGTTCCCTTATGAACGTGCCCTTCCTCACTTGCGAAGCTGACGCGGAAAAGGCTGAAAAGCTAAACAAGAGCTTTGTTACTGAAGCCGCTGCCGCGGGTCTAGTGAACCTTGGCGGGCACAGGCTTGTTGGAGGAATGCGCGCAAGCATTTACAACGCAATGCCGCTTGAAGGCGTAAAAGCCCTTATAGCCTTTATGGAAAAGTTTGCGGCAGAAAACCTAAAAAAGTAAGGGGTGCCTCATGTATAAAATAAAGACACTTAATAGAATATCCGCGGAAGGTCTTTCCCTTTTTGCGCACGAAAAATACGAGGTGACGGAAGACGCGCCTAGCCCCGACGCGGTGATAGTGCGCTCGGCTGACATGCACTCAATAGACATTCCCGAATCCGTTAAGGCTATAGCCAGGGCGGGAGCGGGCGTAAACAACATCCCTGTGGATAAATGCAGCGAGCGCGGTATTGTTGTGTTTAACACGCCAGGCGCTAACGCTAACGCTGTCAAGGAGCTTGTGCTGTTAAGCCTTCTTTTGTCCAGCCGCCCTGTAATCAAGGCTTGCCAATGGGTTGAAAGCCTGGCGGATAAGGGAGGCGAAATCCCCGCCCTTGCAGAAAAGGGGAAGGCGCAGTTTATAGGCTCTGAAATACAAGGAAAGACACTAGGCGTTATAGGGCTTGGGGCAATTGGCGCCCTTGTTGCAAATGCCGCCGTTTCACTCGGCATGAAGGTAATAGGCTTTGACCCCTTTATTTCTGTTGGTGCAGCGTGGGCTCTTTTCCCCGCCGTTGCAAAGGCGGAATCGCTTGATGCCCTTTTAGCGCAATCTGACTACATTACAATACACGTGCCTGCAACAGACTTAACCAAAGGCTTTATCAATGCGGAAAAAATCGCTCTAATGAAAGAAGGTGCCCGCCTCCTTAACTTTTCGCGCGAATCCCTCGTTGTAAATGCGGATATTGTTGCTGCGGTAAAAAGCGGCAAAATCGCTTGCTTTGTTACAGACTTTAGCGACGAGGTTCTCATCAAAACTGAAAACGTAATCTGCTTGCCGCACTTGGGGGCTTCCACTCCAGAGGCTGAAGAAAACTGTGCGCGGATGGCGGCGCAACAGTTAATTGACTTTCTTGAAAACGGCAACATCGTAAACTCTGTAAACTTCCCTGCCTGCAGCGCAGCAACTGCCGTGCCGCCTATGGGCTTACGACTTTGCATTGCGCACAAAGCCGATTCTAGCGTTATAGGCAAAATCACTGAAGGAATTGCGGCGGCTTCCCTAAAGATTGCCTCTATTGCAAGCCAATCCAAGGGTAATCTTGCCTACAGCCTAATTGATCTTGAAGAACCTGCCGCGGATGAGGCGATAAGGCGCGTTCTTTCTATGGAAGGCGTAATTTCTGCAAGGGCAATTAGGGGCTAAAGAGCTTTAGCAAGGTGTTGCTTACCTTGTTTACTTTTAGCAAGAAATCCGATAGCGTGTCTGACAATGGGCTATTATGAAAAACTTGGAAAAATACTTAGTGAAAAGCTAGAGGCAGGCGAGGATCCCTTTGCGCGTTTTGCCGCTAAAAAAAAGGAAAACGCCACCCCAGAAAGCGGGCGGAAAGGCAGCATCGATTCAACAAAAGCTAAGATAAAAAAAAGGGTGCGCGCTGTGTCTGTGCCGCCTGAACTTGCTGAAGACTTTCTTGTCCTAGGCTTAAAGCCTGGAGAAGGGGAAGAAGAATGCAAGAGCGCCTGGAAACTTCTTCTTAAAATGCATCACCCGGATAAGCATCAAGGTTCAGAGGATGAAAAAAAGGCAGCGGAACAAGCTACAATCAACATCACAAGGTCTTATAGGCGCCTTGAGCGCTGGTTTGCCACAGGGGAAGTGCTTAAAGAGTGAGGAACTAGGAACTATTGGAGGCAAAAATGATAGGGCCTAATCCAAACAAAGTGTATCCCAATGAAAACATTAAGCAAATCGTGTATATCAAAAATGTCATTACCCGCCCCAATATCATTGTTGGCGACTATACCTACTATGATGATGTGAATGAGCCTGAAAGGTTTGAAGACCATGTTACGCACCACTACCCATTCTTAGGCGACAAGCTGATTATTGGAAAATTCTGCGCCATCGCGCATGGCATTGAATTTGTGATGAACGGCGCAAATCATCGGATGTGCAGCGTAACAACCTACCCTTTTAATATCATGGGCGGCGGCTGGGAGCAGTTCACTCCGGCTTTGGAGGACTTGCCGTTAAAGGGCGACACCATTATTGGCAATGATGTCTGGATTGGACAGAATGTTACCGTAATGCCTGGCATGCATATTGGAGATGGCGCGATTATAGCTGCAAATTCCGTTGTAGCAAAAGATGTGCCCGCATATTGCATTGCCGGAGGAAATCCGTGCAGGTGCTTGCGAAAACGATTTAATGACGAGCTTATAGCCTATTTGCTTAACTTAAAATGGTGGGATTGGGAACCAGAGAAAATATTACGCAACATGGAAGCATTGTGCAGCGGTGATTTAACAAAAATCAAAAATATTGCAGATTAGAAAGGAAGCTGTTAGCTAGGAAACTAGTGGCGTTTAGAAGCAAAAAAAATTAAAGAGTTTTTGTTTTCGCTTGACAGCTTTTTTTTTTAGTGCTAGCATAGCGGGTGTTAAGATGCCTCACCGGCATAAAACATTATGCAGGCGAGAGTGGTGAAATTGGCAGACACGCCAGACTTAGGATCTGGTGC
>CAYYCW010000090.1:0-7202 GCA_964470435.1 uncultured Treponemataceae bacterium | reverse complement strand
AGATGATTCCGAATGCCGAGCTTCATGTCTTTGGAAAGTGCGGCCACTGGACGCAGATTGAGCACACGCAGGACTTTGCCGACCAGCTTGCTTACTTCTTTAAGAGGCCGGCAAGGGTTTAATGAGTGGAGCTATCGCGGAAATATGAGCAAATCGAGTGAAGTTTATAAAAAGTATGCTGACCTGTTGAGGGAAGCCGAGCAAAGCGGAAAGGCAGTGCCCGCGCTTACAGAGATGGATAGCTCTCTTACCATTGACGATGCGTATGGAATACAGCTTGCCAACGTGGAATGGGCTCTTTCCAACGGACATGTAATATCGGGAAAGAAGATAGGCTTAACTTCCCTTGGAATGCAAAAGCAGCTAGGCATTGGCGAGCCTGACTACGGTCATCTTTTTAAGGCAATGGACTGTCCAGACGGCAAAATAAGGACAGACAGGCTTATTAGTCCCAAGATAGAATGTGAAATTGCCTTTGTGCTAAAGGAAGACCTTGACGGAGGAAAGGTAACTGTGGATGATGTCCGAAAGGCTACTGACTATGTGGTTGCAGCCTTTGAAATTGTTGACAGCCGCGTTGCTGACTGGAAGATTCGCCTTGTAGATACGGTTGCGGACAATGCGTCATCGGGGCGTTATGTTCTTGGGGATAAACGTGAAGCCCTTTCGGGCATTGACTTGCCTAATGTTTCCATGAAGATGCAAAAAAATGGTGAGCCTATAACTGAGGGCAATGGCGCTGAGGTTATGGGAAATCCTGTAAACGCGGTTGCTTGGCTTGCAAACAAGCTTTGGGGGTACGGAGTTACCCTTAAAAAGGGCGAAGTTATTCTTTCAGGCGCTTTTAGCAATGCTCCTTTTGCCCAAAGGGGCGATGTGTTTACAGCTGATTTTGGCTCGCTGGGCACGGTTAGGGCGGAGTTTGTGTAGGGCAGGCAAAGGGCGGATTATATGGAAAAAATAAAGGTTGCGGTGATCGGGCCTGGAAACATAGGCACCGACTTGATGTATAAGATACTTCGCAGCAAGCGCCTTGAAATGGCTATGATGGCGGGCGTTGTTGAATCGGAAGGCATTGTCCGCGCTAGGGGAATGGGAATTCCAACAACGATTGAGGGCGTTGACGGGGTAGTAAAGACTGAAGGCATAAAGATTGCCTTTGACGCTACAAGCGCTGCCATCCATCAAAATATTGACGCGCCAAAGCTTAAAGAAAAGGGGATATTGGCTATTGATCTCACTCCTGCAGCTGTAGGTCCTTATTGCGTTCCCGCTGTAAATCTTGAAAAGCTAAAAAAAGAAGAGAACGTCAACATGGTAACTTGCGCGGGCCAGGCTACTATCCCTGTAGTCTATGCCGTGTCGCAAGCAGCGGGTGCTGCATACGCGGAGATTGTAGCCTGTGTAGCAAGTAAGAGCGCGGGACCTGGCACGCGGGCTAATATGGATGAGTTTACCGAAACCACAAGCAAGGCTCTTGAGGTGGTAGGTGGCGCTGACAAAGGCAAGGCAATCATTGTCCTTAACCCAGCAGAGCCCCCTCTTATGATGACAAACACGATAAATGTCCAGGTAAAGGACAGGAGCGTAAGCTTTGATGCAATAAGGGACTCAATAGAAGACATGGTGGCGAAGATTAAAGAATACGTGCCTGGTTATAGGCTACGTGTTCCGCCCATTATGGATGATGGCTGGGTAACGGCAATTATTGAAGTGGAGGGGCAGGCTGACTTTTTGCCTGCCTATAGCGGAAATCTTGACATTATCACTTCAGCTGCTGTAGCGACAGCTGAAAGAATTGCAGAAGACTTGCAATAAGGAGGTAAGAAATGGCAAAAATTAAACTTGTTGATACCACTATGCGTGACGGAAGCCATGCAGTGCGGCATAGCTTTACTGTAGAGCAGGTTGCCGCCATTGCAGAAAGGCTAGATAAAAGCGGTGTTGAACTAGTTGAACTTACGCATGGCGATGGGCTTGGCGGTTCAAGCCATACGTATGGCTTTTCACAGGTAAGCGAGTTTGAGCTACTGGAGGCAGCTGCAGCTAAAATAAGCCGCGCTAAACTTACTGTACTTCTGTTGCCAGGAATTGGCACAATAGCGGATTTAAAGCAGGCTGCAAAGTGCGGGGCATCTGCAGTTAGGGTAGCGACTCACGTTACGGAGGCTGATGTAAGCGCTGAACACATAGCTGCTGCAAAAGAGCTTGGGATGATGGCTGTAGGCTTTTTAATGATGACCCACACAGCACCTGTGGAGCGCATTGTAGAAGAAGCTAAAAAAATGGAAAGCTATGGCGCAGACTATGTCAATATTGCAGATTCTGCAGGCTATCTTCTTCCTGAAGGCGTTGAAGAAAGAATCCGAGCTCTTTGCTCAAGCCTGAATATTCCTGTAGGCTTCCATGCCCACAATAACTTGGGCCTTGCAATAGCTAATTCGCTAGCTGCTGTTAAAAGCGGAGCTCAGTATGTTGACGGCACATTGCGTGGACTTGGCGCGGGCGCAGGCAATGCTCAAATAGAAGTGCTTGCAGCTGTCCTAAAGCGTGATGGGCATGATACCGATGCTGATTTCTATAAGCTTATGGATGCTGCAGTTGATGTGGTGGAGCCAATTATGAGGCGCCCGCAGATAGTAGACAACGGCTCCCTAATGCTTGGATATTCTGGCGTTTATTCAAGCTTCTTGTTGCATGTGTACGATGCTGCAAAAAAATATCAGCTTGATCCAAGGGACATTATGGTGGAGCTTGGAAGGCGCAGAATGGTTGGTGGTCAGGAAGATATGATTGTTGATGTAGCTTACCAGCTTTCAAAGCAGGAGGTAAGAATTTAAGAGAGCGCCAATTTTTATGTACGCTCAAGGAGGGTAGCCATGCCGCAAAAATATACCATTACAGATAAGGTATCAGACAATCAGTTTTTATGTTATGAGGATGAAAGCCTATATGCAGGGATGCGCCGAACGCAAAGAGGGCATATCCGATATGGTTGCGGCGGGGGTGGTTGCGGCGTATGTAAGATTAAAATTCTTGAAGGGGAGTTTTTCCCTTTTAAGAATATGAGCGCTGAAAAAGTCACAGAAGAGGATATTAAAAATAACGTAGTGCTTGCTTGTTGTGTTAAGCCTAGAAGCAATCTAACTCTTTCTAAAGCTGAATAGGCTAATAGGCTATTCCATAGTAAATATGGAATAGCCTTCATTATTAGGAGCTTAAGCCTTAAAAGCCAAACGCGAATCCAATAACTATGCTGTATAGGCTACGCTCACCCGGGTTTGTTCCAAGCTCTCTGCCGTAAAAGGTTGCATCAAGCTGAAAAGACTTAATGTTAAACCCAATGCCTACAGCAGGGTGAGCTTCGTTAAGCCCTGCGCGAATAGCAAAAACATCAAACAACACAGCTTCCATACCTACGGAAAGGTTAAGAATAGGATGTCGGGTGGAATCTGCAACATTGAGCAAGTCCCTAAACCCGGCAGCTAGGGTAAAGTCTGTAATAGTGTGCCAATAATGTGGAATATGGGGTTGCCAGCCTATGCCCACTTGCAAATCGCTTTCAAGGACAGTGACTCCTGAAGATGTCATCTTCATGTCCAGCAAGTCATTGATGGACTCATGTCCTCTATAGAAAACAGGCGAATAAACATCCTTGTAAACAACGCCTACAGAAAGGCTTTTTGCAAAGCGGTAAAGCAAGCCTAAGTCAAAGCCAGCGCCTATTGCTGAATTTATACCCGGCTCGTCCATGCTAAAGTCTATTAGCGTATTTATTATCTCCTCAGCTGTATCGGTCTCCCAGCCCACAGCTTGAAAAAACACCTTAGCTTGCATTCCGAACGCAAGCTCATGGTAGCGGGTGCTTATAATATTAATCCCAAAGCCGCCCGTTATTAAAAGCTCTTCCCCAAAATAAGTGTAGCCAGAATCTACAGAAGGCAAGTCAGCCAAAGCATATGTCCGGTTAAAAATGCCAAAGCCAAAATTTTTTGCAGTATAGGCTATAGAAAGAGGGCCTGTAATATTGCCGCCAAAATACTCGCCGTCATTTGCGCGCACAGAGCTAAGTATTGAATTTATAACTTCAGTCCTGGTTCCGCTTCCTGAATTGTTTATAATGTTTATAAGGTTAGAAAAAGAGCCTAAAAATACAGTGTTTAAGCCTATAACCTTAGTTTTTTGATTTTCAAACGCAAATGCTGCAGGGTTTGTGCTTAAAGTATCCGCGCCTTGCCCCGTAAGAGCAGGGTTTGCACCACCCATTGCGCTAAGCCTAGTGGAAATAATTTCAGGGGTAACAGCTGTGTATTCTTCCGCTACAACCTTTATTGTAGCGGCTATGCTTAATGCTAAGCACAGCGTTAGCAAAATCCTTTTGCTTTCAATTATCATTTACAGAGCACCCCCGTTAATAAAGAAAAGCCTTAAGCGATGCAGCAAGGCTTAAAGCGCTTGCCACGCTTCCTTTTATTCCGTGTATTTTTACCAAAACAGGCGCGCCTCTTAAACGCTGTAAGTCTCCTTGCAAAAACTCTGCGTTTTTTCCGCCTGTACTTAAAAATTCGGAATATTCAAGCGGGATAGATAGCGCATTCACAGTAAACACGTTAGTTTTTTTTGTTTCACTCGAATACTCAAAGATACCTGAAAGAGTTTTTCCCTTCCAAAGCTCATAATAGCGTCTTTTGCCCTCGCTAGAAATTGCTTCAAGGCGCCTAACCCTTTCGCGCACAATACGTTGCGGAACTTGCCCCTTCATGTTGGCGGCTAAAGTACCTTCCCTTGGCGAAAACGGAAAGGCGTGTATATGCGCAAAGTTAAGCTTGAGGCAAAGCTCCTCTGTCATCTTAAAGTCTTCTTCTGTTTCACCTGGAAAGCCTGCAATAACGTCGCAAGAAACAAAGGGTTCATCCTTTGCGGTGCGCAAAATGCTAACAGCTTCAGTTATTTGGCTAGGCTTGTAGTTTCTCCCCATAAGGTCGATAATTTTTTCGCTTGCAGACTGAATTGAAAGATGAAAAAAGGGGCAAATACGCTCGCTAGAAACAACCCTTGCAAATTCAGGCGTTACGCTTTCAGGGTAAAGGCTTGATATTCTTATAAAAATGCGCTCTGTGCTATCCAAAAGCATTTGTAAAAGGCTTGAAAACCCCGCTCCCGTTACGGGGTCCTTGTACTGGTAAAGGTTTACGCCTGTAAGGACAACTTCACCCCAGCCCGCCTTTTCAATTTGCCTTACGCGCTCAATTATTTCATTTGAAGGCACAGAAACTGAAGGGCCTCTAGCGATGCGCGTCTTGCAAAAGGTGCAAGCGCTAGAGCAGCCATCCTGTATTTTAACTGCAGCACGCGAATGAAAGCTAAAAAGGCTCATCTCGCCATAATCTTTTATATGTTTATACTTAGGCAATGGGGATAAATGCTTTTCAAGCTGCGCGGGCAAGGGCGTAAAAACTCGTGCTGGCGTGTTTTGGCTTGGGCTTTCACTCTTTAGTGTTTGGCGTGACACTTCTTCTTTAAGGCAAAAATCCCTGCAAAAGCTAGCCACCATGCCTTTAATGGCAGCAGGCGATGAAGATTCAAAACCGCGCAAATCCTCTATAAAAGCTTTTAACTGCCGCGCAAGGCTTTTAAGCGAGTTTTTAATTTTTCCAGGAAGCACTATAAGGGTTTCTAAAGAAGAGCCACTTTCTATCTTTCTTATTTTTTTAGCGTCAGTTTGAGCGTAGCAGCCTGTTACAATAACAGCGGCAAAGCCCCCGCCAAGCCCTTTAAGTGCAAGGCGAATAACGCGCCTAGCCTTTTGTTCTGCCTTTGCGGTAACAGCGCAAGTGTTTATTATGCAAATAAGTGGAATGGAAGCCGCTTTTGGGCAGCTTAAGTCAAAGGGTTTAAGTTTTTCTGTTATAAATCCCTCGCTTCTAAAGGCTAGGGCTATCTCTTCTGTTTCAAGCTGGTTAAGGCGGCAGCCCAAGGTGAAAAAAGAGACAGAAAAATCAGAGCTTTCCATTACAATAGGCCCGGCTAGTTCATTCTGCGCATAACGTTAGCCCTGCCGCGTACTGCATCTTGGTTATTGGAATTTAGCTCTAACGCCCTATTGTACGCGTCAAGCGCATAGCGTAGCTCACCCGCCATTTCGCGGGCATAGCCTATGCGCGCCCAGCGTTCAGTAGAGTCGGTGGAAAAGTTAAGCGCCGCTGAAAAGGCAATGTCTGCGTGGCGGTATTTTCCCATGCGCAAAAAGATTTCGCCCATGAAGTCATAAACTTCGCCAAGCATTGATCCGCCCGAAGCATAGGCAATGTATTCTTGAAAAGCTGCAAGGGCACGCTCATTTTTCCCCTGGTAAAAGCAAGCCTCTCCTTGTGCCTCAATTAGCCTAGTCTCATAGCGGGAAATACCGCGCCCTCGGGTAGCCCAGTTTTCAGCTTCCTCGTAGCGGCTAGACGCTATAAGCGCCCAGCAAAGGACAACGTAGCTTTCAACATTGCCAGCTCCCGCTTCAATTTCTGCAAGGCATATTCCAATAGCTTCTGAATGCCTGCCTTGCCTGTAAAGCGAAAGCGCGTCCTCCGCTGTTTGCGCAAAAACTGCAGGGGATGCAACAATGAGCAAAGATAGAACAAGTGCCGCAGCAAGCAAGAGCGCTCTACACTCTTTTTCTTTTTTGCACATAAGGATGAGCAATTTTTAAGCGCCTTCCCTTGCCATAGTGCAAGAGCCAGAAAAAAAGCAACCTGCATCAAGGACAACTTGCTGGGCTACAATGTCCCCTGTGAGGCGGCCAGTGCTTAAAATCCACACAATGCTTTCCGCCGTAATGTTTCCTGTGACCTTCCCCTTAATGATAACAGAGCGCGCCTTAATGTCCGCGTTAACCTCCGCCTCTGCCTCTATAAGAAGGTTTGCCGTGCCGTTAATATTGCCGCTAACCTTTCCCCTGATAAGCAGTGGTTCAGATGCTTCAACAAGGCCTTCAAAATCGATGTCCCCCGCAAGCACTGTGGTGTACACTGCATCTTCCAAATCCAAGTTATCGCTTTCTGTGTATTCAGCCATATTGCCAACAATTTACATTGCAAAGGCGGCGACGGTCAAGGCGGTTGAAACACGCCAATTACAGCGCGGCATTTAGAATATGTAGCTTATAGCTTATAGCTGCCTCCTTGCTACGCCCTAATGCTATTGGCTATGTT
>CAYYCW010000089.1:0-7204 GCA_964470435.1 uncultured Treponemataceae bacterium | reverse complement strand
GCGCTGGCACAGACATTGCGATAGATTCCGCCGATATTGTCCTGATGAAAAGCGATCTGCTTGATGCCGCAGGCGCCATTGAGCTTAGCCGCGCGACAATCCGCAATATTAAGCAAAACCTATTTTGGGCGTTTTTCTACAATATAATATGTATCCCAGTTTCCGCAGGCTGCTTGTATGCTTCGCTTGGGCTTCGGCTTAATCCGATGATTGCTGCCCTTGCAATGAGCTTCAGCTCGGTCTTTGTTGTTGGTAACGCGCTGCGGCTCCGCATATTTAAGCCTAAAAGCGCAACTGGCAAAAAAACTATTCAGCAAATAGATAACAAACTACAAAAATCTGCAGTTTTACAATACAATCTTGGAGAATTAACAATGAAAAAGGAATTATCTATTGAAGGGATGATGTGCGAGCATTGCGTAAAGCATGTTGCTCAAGCACTTGAAGGATTGCCCGGCTCATCTGATGTGAGTGTTGACCTTTCAGGAAAGAAGGCCGAGCTTTCCGTTCCTGATACGGTTACTGATGACGCAATTAAAGCCGCTGTAGCGGACGCCGGCTACGAAGTTACGGGCATTAAATCGCTGTGAAAGCCGACAAGGAAAAGGTTACCCGCGACATAAAGATTGCACGCGGGCAGCTTGACGGCGTGCTTCGCATGATAGAAGAGGATAGCTACTGCATTGACATTTCAAACCAGATATTAGCGGCGCAGGCTATCCTCAAAAAGGCTAATAGGGACATCCTTTATGCTCATATACGAAGTTGCGTGCGCGAGGGGCTTCACACCGACGAGCCAAACGCAAAGGTTGAAGAGGCTCTTCTGCTTCTTGAACGGTTGCTGCAGGGGTAATTTAGTGCTTAAAGGTTAAGGGAGATCTATCACTATAATCCCCTGTAGGTCATAAGAAAAGAGCGAATTTCTTTGACTCGCGAAGGCACTTATCAACTGAAAATTGAACGTTTGTAAGCAGCATGAAGCGAGCGCTAAATAGGCTATTAGTATCCGTGCTGCCTTACGAGGAGAGCTGGATCTCCCAGTCGGATAACTATTATATTCTTGCAAAAATCGGCATGATTGCTGTCTTGCCAAACATTAGCAAAAGCGTTAAAATCGTACTTTCTGAATATGAAGGTAGCTTTGCTCTCATGCTAGTAGCCTTTAAGGGAAATTCAGCTCTTATGGAGAAAAACAAACTTAAACTGCGCTTTTCTATCTTCTTTAGAAACTGCGCAAAAAAAATAAGCGCCAACGCGCAGCTACTTGTTTTGCTGCTTTCAGTCTTTGTATTCCTTTCCATTGTAATGTGCGTCTCCGTAATAAGTAAAACGGGTGGAATAAAAGTCAACTTGGACAACTTTGAGGTTGGTACTGTGGCGGACAGGGACATAACCCTTTCAAGTGACTTAATATATATTGACGAGGAAGCCACAGCCATAAGGCGAGAGGCAAGGATGAATTTGGTTACTGCCGTCTTTGAATACGTTCCAGACTTAGGCGAACGCTCAAGCGGGCAGCTGCGTTTTTTTGACTTTTTAAGTTCTCTTGAAGCGGTAAGCTCATCCTCGTCTTCCGCTGCAACAAAGGCCCTTGAAATGCAGGATCTTTATCCTGGTTCTGTTTCTAGTGACGAGCTTGAAAGCTTTTTTGCCCTTTCAGAAAATGACCGCATTGAGGTTGCGCGCTTTTCTTCTTATTTTTTTAACGCGGTAGCGGCACGCGGCCTTGCTTCCTTTCCCGATAGGGGGATGGAAAACTTTAGCAAGACTGAGGTGGAACTTATTAGGAATGGCGAGCACAGTACGGTAGATAAGTCCACTCTTCTTACGCGGGAAGGCCTAGAAAGTTTTTTGGATTCTGAAGCCCGCTCCGCAGGCCTTGACCCTGCCCTTGAATCATATGTCTTTGCATTTGTATCCCCATTTTTGCGCGAAAATCTTATATATAAAGCTCTTGAAAGCGAGCGCAAGCTAGCAATAGCTGTTGATTCGGTTTCGCCCGTTCTTGTTGTTATACCACAGGGCGAGCAAATTGTGCGGCGGGGCTTTATTGTAACGGAAGAAAATTACTCCCGCCTAGTGCATTTAGCGGAATCGGGGACTTCAATAAACATTTCGCACCTTGTGGCAGAAGAGCTATTACTTTTTGCAACTATTGTCATTTCTGTTTTTATTTTGTATGCGTGCAAGTGCACGATGCTTTCCTTGTTGCGCTACAGGGTTTTTCTTAGTATTTCCTTTTGCATAGTTTACACGCTTGGCGTTGTGCTCACTCATGTACACTATATGCAAACTGCCGCAAACTTTATGGTTGCAGTGCCTGCAGCGTTTTTTCCAATGCTAATTGTAATCCTTCTTAACAAGACAGTAGCCATTGACATGGTCTTTACAATGGCTGCGGCGGTGTTTGCTTCTTCAGGCTTTATGGCAGAGCCCATGCTTTTTGCTGTCTTTTCAGGCATTGCAGCTGTTGGAGTAACTCGCGACACAGGTCGCCGCTTTGACCTTGTTCGCTCAGCAGGCCTAATGTTCATTTTATGTCCTATAATTGCAACAATTATTTTTATAATGTACCCCATACAGCCTTCAAGAATGCTATTTTACACTGCAATAGCAGCATGTAACGGATTTTTAAGCGGCATTCTTGTCATAGGGATTTTGCCTCTTTTGGAAAATCTACTAAACGCTGTTACTAGCTTTAGGTTGATGGAGCTTTCAGACTTGAACACGCCCCTTATGCAAAAGATGCTTTTAACAGTTCCTGGCACCTACAATCACTCGCAAATGGTAGCATCACTTTCAGAGGACGCGTGCCGCGCCATAGGGGCTAATTCCTTACTTGCCCGCGTGGGGGCCTTTTACCATGACATTGGCAAGATGGACCAAGGCGAATATTTTGTAGAAAACCAGCATGGGGAGAACAAGCACGAGGAGCTTCCGCCGCGCGTTTCAGCTACAATCATTAGAAGTCATGTAAAGCAAGGCCTTGAAAAGGCAAGAAATCTCAAGCTACCGGAAGAAGTTACAGCCTTTATTTCAGAGCATCACGGAAATAGCCTAATTTCTTACTTTTACAACAAGGCAAAGCTTGAAAATCCAGACACAAGCCCTGAAGACTTTATGTATCCCGGCAATCCGCCAAAAACGCGGGAATCTGCCGTTGTAATGCTTGCAGATACTGTTGAAGCTGCATGCCGCACACTTGAAAAGCCCACGCCCCAGCGTCTTGAAAAATTCATTGACGAGCTTGTCAAGACAAAGATTGAGCACGGCCAGCTAAATGACTGCGACTTAACTTTTCGCGACCTTGACACAATAAAAAAGTCCTTTGTAAATCTCTTGGCAGGGTATTACCATTCAAGGATTGAATACCCAAACCAAAAGGATCCTGATGGAGCGGGCAAGAAGAAGTCGGCTAGTTCCGCTAAGGCTAGCCCAGATTCGGAGAAAGGTAATCTTGAGCAAGCCTTGCCTTTGGAAGCGGAAGCTGAAACGAAAACTACAGCTAAGCGACGCGCCAAGGCAGAGGAAGAAACATTGGTTAGCGATGTTTCTTCTGGCGCGGAGCAAGCCGCTGAATGACACATGCAACGCATTCTTGCGCACGAAAGCGAGCTTTTTAGGCTTGCAGTTTCTGTTGCTGCAAAAAAATCCCCCTCCTTTTGTGAAATTTTGCCTGATGGGTTTACAGAGGTGGCTTCTTCAGTTTTTCTTAATCCGCTTTCTGAAATAAGGCATCTTCCGTGGGATTTTTCAATTGTGCTTTGCGATGATAGCTTTATAAGGCAGCTTAACAAGAAATACAGAAATCTGGATGAACCCACCGATATCCTTTCCTTTGAAGATGGTGGGGAATACTCTGATAATTCAGGGAAAGCCTTTTTTTGCGCGGGCGAGCTTGTTATAAGCCTTGACAGCCTTAGCCATAACGCAAAAGAATTTAATGTAAGCAAAAATGAGGAATTGAAGCGCCTTGTAATTCATGGTATTCTTCATCTCAATGGAATGGATCATTTGGGCAACTCACTTGATCAAAAAATGCTAAAAATCCAAGAAGAAATACTAAAAACGCTAGAAGGCGTTTTTGTTATCGGAGAAGATTAGCATGGGCTTTTTTGAAAGGATAAGGCAAAAAATGCGCGAGCATGCCTCTAGGCGCTCGGGGGAAATTCCCCTTGAGCTTAACGAAGAAAAGCGCGACATGATTAAAGGCGTTGTTGACCTTTCGGAAACTTCCGTAAAGGAGGTTATGGTTCCCCGCATTGACGTTGATTTCCTTTCCATTGAAACTGAAGGCGATGTTCTCTTGCAAAAGATAGCGGAAAGCGGGCATTCGCGCTTCCCAGTATATAACGAAACGATTGATGACGTTGCAGGCATTCTCTATGTTAAGGATTTAATAAATTTGATGGCGGAAGGAAGTCCGCTTGAAATAAAAAAGGTAATGCGCAAGCCCTTTTTTGTGCCGGAATCCAAGCGCATTGACTCTCTTTTGCGCGAGTTCAAAAGGCGGCGCGTCCACATTGCCATAGCCGTTGACGAATACGGAGGTGTTTCAGGTATTGTTTGCTTGCAGGATATAATAGAAGAGATTGTGGGCAACTTGCAAGATGAGTTTGATGATGAGGAAGAAGACATTATAGCTATAGGAGAAGGCGCTTGGATTTGCGATGCCCGTACAGCTTTAGACGATTTAGCCGATACTATAAATAGCGCCTTGCCGTCAAATGAGTTTGACACTCTAGGCGGTTTTGTGTTCAATCTATTTGGCAAGGTTCCAGTGCGCTACGAAACTGTAAAGTGGAACGATTTTGACTTTATTATCCAGTCTATGGACGGACACAGGATAAGCTCTGTAAAGATAGTAAGGCAAAAAGCCTCTAATACATCTAAATAGGCGTGGGTATTTTTCAGGGAGGGAAGACAAACGTGAAAAAGAAAAATACTGTAAAGCTTGCAATTTGCTTTTTTTTGCTTGCTTGCGCGATTCAAGCATTCTCTCAAAGTGGCAGACCAGGCTCCTCAAACGCGACTGATTTTTACCGGGCGGGAAAGGCTGCCCAAGACAACTGGGACTGGTATGCCGCTGCCGAGCAGTATCAAGAAGCTATTAGACTTAACAGGTCATTTTTTGACGCGCATTTTGCACTTGCGCAGTGTTTTTACGAACTGGGAGAATATGACAGGGCGCTTTCTTGCGTGGTTGAAGCTGAAAAACTGCGAGCTGACTCCCCAGATGTCCTTTCGCTTCGCGGCTTTATTTTAATTGGACTAAGGCAGCTTTCAGAAGCTGAAGCTGTCTTTTCCCGCATTGTTCAGCGCTGGCCAAACAACATAGATGCGCGCTTTGGCTTAGGCGAGCTTGACGTGGCTTCTGGAAGAATATCCGCCGCTGAAAACCGGTACATGGAAGCGCTTCATAGAAGCCCGCAAAACAGAAAAGCGCTTTTGTCCCTTGCGATGATTTGCCAAGAAGAAGGTAAGACATCCGCAGCTGAATCTTTTATCAATCAGGCGCTTCAATATTACGGGGACAGCGCGCAAGCATTATACATTGCAGGTCTTTTTGAAGCAAATAAAAGGAACTACGCGCTTGCGGAGCGCTACCTTCGCTCTGCCCTTTCCGTTGATTCCCGTCATTCCGCAGCGCGGGAAGTCCTTGCTACGGTGCTATATTACTCTAGTCGCTTTAGTGAAATGAACGAAATTGCGGATGCAATGATCGCGGCAAACCGCAAAAATCCCGCAGGCTGGCACGCTAAAACCTTAGCGCTTTCCAGACTGGGCAGGGCTAACGAAGCAATTGAAGCAGCAAGGCTAGGTCTTGCAACGGGCGCTGATGATGAAATTTTACGCTTTTTTGCAGAAGATCTAGTCATGGAAACGCTCGCGCTAGAAAATAACACCCGCAAGCAGTGGGCTAATACTCGCTTTCAGAATGCAGCATCGTTTGCTCGCCAGCACATGGCAAGCCGCGCTCTTTCAGAATACCGCCGAGGCTTAAAGCTTAACCCATATGACACAGCAGCACGCAGGAATTACGCCTCTCTCCTTCTTTCGTCGGGGGCATATTCGCAGTATTTGGAAGAAATGCGCTTTACCCAGTCTATTGGGGATAACTCAACTTTTGTAAGCGATGCAGTTGAAAACTACACAAGCCTCTTGCGGGATTCCATAAACTCGCGCTGGAACATAGATCTTCTCTATGTTGAAAGGGCACATATCCCCATTGGCGTTTACTACATTGACTCTAAGCTGAACATCCTTCACCCGGCAGCTGAAAAAACCGCGGCGCAAGCCTTTGCGGATGAGCTTTCTGCAAGTGGGCGCTTTAAGGCAAAGGCTTCCTCAAATTTTAGCAAAGGATACGCTGATGCCTTTAGAGCCTCGCGCGAAAGTGGGGAGGATTTTTTCGTTTTGTTTTCCTTTAACGAAAACGGTGATGAAATTACAATGACAGCAAACCTTTTTGTATCTCGCACAGGGGCAGAAGCGGCTAGCTTTTCAGTCTCAAGGACAGGAAACGGCATGTTTTCTTCCGCCGTTCGCCGCCTTGCAGAAAGCGCCGCGAAAGCTTTCCCTGTATTCGCGCGCATTGTAGCAAGGGAGCAAAATAAAGTTGTGCTGGACTTGGGCAAAGCTGACGGCATTGCACAAGGGGCGGCATTTTCCATTATACCGGCAAGTTCTTTCGCTTACGCTTCAGAAGGAATAGCGCTAAGCTACCCTGAAAGCGCTATAATGGGGCGCATAGAAGTTACCGCTGTAGAAAGCGTTTTAAGCGAAGGCGCTTTTTCTCGCACGGGCTTTTTTGACAGAGTGCAACCCGGAGACATTGCGGTTTTGCTACCCGCTGGAGAAGGCAGCGCCACTAGATCGAGCACTTCTATTGCCGCAACAGGGCAGCGCAGATCCTATCCGGCACTTTTTAGCATTCTAAGAAGCATACGGTAAGTTATTAGAGGGAGAAACAGGTCAAAAGCAGCTGCTGTTTCTCCCCTGCGATATTGCATGAAATATGAGAAATTAAAAGAGCAAGTCGCAATCACTGTAAAAGATTAAGTAAAAGTAAAAGTGGATAAGACAATATGATTCATCCACGCCGCTTGATACCCTTTTTGGTAAAAGCGAGCAAACAAATGCTTTTGACTTAGGGGCAAGTCTAGTTCATTAGCTTAAAGCCTTCTGTTATGCTTACAAGTGC
>CAYYCW010000088.1:0-7277 GCA_964470435.1 uncultured Treponemataceae bacterium | reverse complement strand
TTTGGTGCTGGCTTACCGGCGTTTTCGGCATTGCCACAAAGTACGCGGAATCCCTAATTGCAATAAAGTTCCGCGTCAAATATGAAAACGGGCGCATTCATGGCGGGACAATGTATGTCTTGGAGCACCGTCTTGATATGAAGTTCCTTGCCGTCCTTTTTGCAGTCTTTGCAAGTGCATCCGCCTTAGGGAGTGGTGGCGCAACGCAGATAAAAGCCATTGCAGACATTTGCAGCGAATATTTTTCTGCTCCGCCTGTTCTTATAGGTCTAATTTGTTCAGTGCTTGCCATTGCTGTAATATTCAGCGGAATCAAGGCAATAGCCCGCGTTTGCGGAAAGCTTGTGCCAGCCATGATGATCTTTTATATTTTAGGTTGCCTTATAATACTATGCATGAACATTGCCTACATTGGTCCAGCGCTTGCAACGATAGTGCGACTTGCCTTCGCGCCGGGAGCAGCGGCCGGAGGCATTGCAGGAGGCGGCTTGCGCCTTGCCATGCAATACGGCGTTGCGCGTGGCCTTTTTTCCAATGAATCAGGGATGGGTTCCGCGCCAATAGTTGCAGCCGCCGCAAAGACCAAGAACCCCGTCCGGCAAGCCCTTGTTTCTGCCACGGGAACATTCTGGGACACCGTGGTTGTCTGCACAATGACGGGTCTTGTAATTGTAAGTACTATGCTAAAATATCCCGAACTTAACGCAGGCGAAATACGCAGCGGTGCTGTCCTTACAACGCTTGCCTTTTCACAAATTCCCTATGTTGGACCCGCTATCCTTGTCGGAGGGATTATCACTTTTGCCTATTCCACATTCTTGGGCTGGATATACTACGGCGCAAGATGCGTGGAGTACTTTGCGGGAAAAAGGGGAATTATCCCCTACTACGTGCTATATATTGCATTAGCCTTTATTTCCTCCGTGGGTTCCCTTGAGGCCCTCCTGCTTGTGGCGGAGACCCTAAGTGCGCTTATGGCGTTGCCAAACATAATGGCTATCTTCCTTCTTTCGCCTTTAATTGCCAGTGAGACAAAGAAGTACATTAATAATCTTGATGCGGAAGATCCGACACCCGTGCCAGTTGTGCTGGTAGGAATGTTGAGGGAATTTAGAGCTGGGAGTTGAATTTAGCCTGTAGCCATTAGCTTTTAGGCTGGGCGAAGCGTATGCTTTGCTGTCGCTGCTTGCCCCGCCCTAAAAGCTAATTCGGCACTCCAATCCTTGAAGGCGGCCAAAACCTAAAAATCACTCCGCCTAATATTTTTTCCGCAGGCACATATTGCGGGTCAAGGTTAGACCTGTAAAGAATTGAATAGCTGTCCCCGCTATCAATAGGGGCTAAGCGCATGCTATACGAGTGGCGCATGTCAAGCGAATTAAAGCGGTTGTCGCCCACCATAAAAAAGCAGTTTTCGGGGATATATTCGTCTTCACTCGGCGGGAATTCGCCGAAATTGCGCTGGTCGTGGGTTGTCATGTAAAAAATGTATGTGTCCGCGTCAGCAAGAAGGCTCATTCGCTGCGGGTCTGCCCTAAAGCCCAAGGCGCCCGTATCGCCTAAAATAAGCTCAGCGTTGCGCAAAACAAGGCGACCAAAGGTAAGCTTAAGCAGTATGTTAAGATTAGCGCTTCTTCTGTCAAAAAGATTATCGCGTTCTATGTCTCGAGTCCAAGCTGTCATAAACTCAGAAAACCACGCTGATCCGCCGCTTGCCTCTAAAAGGCTACGCGTAATTTCTTCATTTGACATAAAAAGATCTGTTATCTCTAGCTTTGAGCGCGGCACAATTTCTTCAAGGCTTGCTTCCCCATCGCTTGAGCTCATTTCTGCCTTAAGGCGGCGAAACTCCGCAGCAATAAGATTAGCGCTTTCAGCAGCCTCTTCTACATTTAGATTTGCACGCAATGACTCAATAGAAAGGATGAGATTGTATGTTTCATCGGAAAGTGGAAAGGCGCGCACAAGGTTTTTTTGCGAAATAGGCAACGAGTTCAAGTTCCACGCAGCCCAAGTTTCATCTTCCGCAACGGGGGTAAAGTCTGTCTCGCCCTCGCGCCTTGAATAAAGCACGCCGTCAACAAGCATTAGCTTTTCTCCAGGCACACCCGCAATGCGCTTTACAAGCGGGTCAGCCTTAATATTCCCAAACTCATCGCGGTTTATGTTGACAGCCGTAAATGTAATCATGTAAACAAGTTGCGAAATAAAGGAGCGCACTTCAGCGTCCTTTCCATCGCTATAATGAGGATTGCTAAACGTAACAATGTCGCCTCGCTTGTAGCTTCGCATTCTGGGAACGCTTACCTTTGAAAGCGGAAAGCGCGGGCCTGAAGGCGTTTTTACTACAATAACGCGGTCCCCTATCATAAACTCAGGAACCATAGACTCACTAGGAATTGCGTAAAGCTGAAACAAAAACAGGTTAATCAAAAGAACAAGGCAAGCGGCTTGCACCAGCGCATCAATCCATTCAAGGATATGGCGAAAGATTGCCTTTTTTTCTTTTTCAGGCCTTTTAATTTCAGGAAAGCTCTTTGCCAGGCGCTTTTCTGAAAGAAAAATAAGCATTACAATAGAAAGAGCAGTGATTGCAACCCAAAGGATAGCCGCTATAAGGTCAAGCGCAAAGGGGCTCTCATTTTCCCCAGCGCGCCGCAACACAAAGACCGCAAAATACACAAAGGGCGCGTATTCGGTCATCTTCTTGAAAATGCTGTAAGACTGCCAGCTATTTGTTTTTTTTAGACATATAAATGAAAAAACATAAAAAAAGGTAAAAACTGCAGAAATAGGAAGCGCCAAAACTACAGGCGGAGTGGTAAGACAATAGGAAAGAAGGGTAAAGATTGTAGAAAGCGCAGCTAGGGCGTAAAAGCAGTTTGTCATCGGCTTAAATTATTGCTTTTTCCCCTCATTTGTCAACAAGCCAGGACGGGGAGAGGATCATCTCCTGGGAAAGGAGCAAGAAGCCTAAAGTTACAAGCTCCTGCACACTTGCGCTTTCCTTAGCCGCAATGCTAAAATTAAAGCCTCTTATGGAGTTTGCGCGCTACAAGATAACTGAAAACGACTGCGGCAGAAGGCTTGACAGGGTTTTGCGGAAGTTTTTGCCCGGCTTGCCGCTTTCAGCTATTTACAAGATGCTTAGGAAGGGCTCTATAAGGCTTGACGGAAAAAAGGCGCCACCCGCCTTTATTTGCCCTCTTTTTTCTACTGTTGAAATAGATAGCCGCCTTGCGCCCTTAGCCTGGCAAGGGCGCAACAAAGACGATGATTTTGATAAAAGCAAAAATGAAGCCTTTATAAAGGGCGTCACCGTGCTTGAAACACCTGACCTCCTCTTTCTAAATAAGCCTGCAGGCATTGCCACGCACGGCGAGCACTCTCTTTGCTCATTTTTGCCGCGCAGTGCAGATTCATCCCTTTCTTTTAGGAGAGCGGCCCTCCATAGGCTTGACAAGGGAACAACAGGCTTGCTTGCGTTTTCAAAAACCCTTGAAGGCGCAAGGTGGTTTTCAAAAGCTATTGCGGAAAAAGAAATACTTAAGCTTTATGCCGCCATTGTTGAAACAAGGGGAAAGAGCTTGCGCCAAGAACTCTGGCAAGATGAAGACGATGAAGGCTCAAAAAAGCCGATAGAAGCTAAGGTTTTCCCCATTGCTAATTCTAGCGGCCTTGCGCTTGCGGCATTTTTGCTTTTAACAGGCAAAAAGCACCAAATTAGGCGGCAGTTAGCATTGCGCGGCATGGCCCTTTTAGGCGATACGCGTTATGGCGGCTCTAGGCACAAGGGCGGCTATCTTTTGCACGCGAGGCTTATGGCTTTTCCTAAAAATAGGCTTACAGGCTTGCCTGAATGCATTAAGGCGCCTTTTCCTAAGCGCTTTGCCAGCGTTGCAAGCGCTTTTTTTGGCGAAGAACGGCTAGAAGGCGCTATCGATCAAGTTTTTTCTCTTATTAAATGAATTTTCTTGACAGACTTAGCTATTTTTTAAAGGGAACTCAGGTTTTTGCCCTTGTGGGTGAAGGCGGCACGGGCAAAAGCTACCGCGCAAAGCTTTTAAGCGAAAGGCTTGGCATTAGTCTAATTATTGATGACGGCCTTTTAATAAAGGGGGAAAACATACTTGCAGGGAGGTCTGCAAAGAGGGAAAAAACCTATCTTGGAGCTATAAAGCGCGCTCTTTTTAATGAAAAAATGCACAGGGATGAAATAATAAGCTGCCTTAATAAGGAAAAATCCAAAAAAGTGCTTATCCTTGCAACTTCAGAAAAAATGGCAAAAAAAATCGCGGAGCGTTTAATGCTTCCTCCTCCTCAAAAGATTATCAAAATAGAAGAAATTTCTTCCCCAGAAGAAATAGAAGAAGCCAGGCGCTCCCGTGATGTTGAAGGCAAGCATGTAATTCCTGTTCCTTCAATGGAAATTAAAAAAAAGTACCCGCAAATTTTTTATGATAGGGTAAAAATCTTTTTTACGCGCAAAAGGCCACTTGCCGGTGAAAGGCTAGACCGCGTGTTTGAAAAATCCGTTGTGCGACCTGAGTTTTCTCTTGGGCAAAAAAAGATAACAATTTCTGAAGCAGAACTACTCATAATGGTGAGAACTTGCATAAAGGAATTTGACAAGGCTATTGTTATAAAGAAGCTTTCAATTAAAACTGATGCGGCGGCTGTAAAAATTGCAATTCTTGCAGACCTTCCATTTGAAACGCAGCTTATTTCAAAGATTTACCAAATGCAAGAGTGGGTTATAAGCAATATAGAAAAAAAAACAGGTATCCTTATAGAAGATGTAAACATTGTAATTGACAAAATTATAAGGAAGCAAAGAGCGCCTTAAAGGTTAGGAGGCCGACACCCTTAAAGCTTCAGAGTGCACTGAAGCCTTAGTTAAAGGCTTTTTAAGGCGTGTTTCTGGAAGCGGGGCTTTTCGCCTTTTTTTCTTAACTACTGTAATTCCGCCTTCGGCAAGGCAGCGCAAAACCGCGTGCTCAAGCTCAACGCGCGGCGGGTTCATTGGCAAGATAAAGCGGCGGCATTCCGCGTAAACCGCGCGGTAAACTTCTAAAGGCTCGCCCTTCCAGTCTGCAATCATCCTTACAAAGTCTCGTATTAAAAACACAAGCCTGTCGCCTAGACGTGCGGACTTGTCCAGCGCAGTAGCTTTATCAAGCCTTTTTAGGCTTTTTTCGTATTCTTGTAAAAAGCCTTCGCAATCATCAAGTATAAAAGAAGCGCCGTGCTGCAAGTCCATAAAAATATCGTATTTAAGAGCTTCCCTTACAATGCTTAAAGCATGACCGCTATTAAGTATTTTAACAATCTCTTCTGTAAGCCTTGAAGGGGAAACAGTGCGTAAAAGATGAGCGCGTTTTTTAAGCTCGTGGCTTAAGGATAACTTTAAGCTAGAACCCGACATAACAGCATACTTAATAGCGCGAATCATGCGCACAGGATCTTCCTTAAAAATTGCCTTAACAGGGATAATTGGCACTATCCTTTTTGCCCGCAAGTCCCGAACGCCGCCTACATAGTCAACGACCTGCTCTTTTTCGGGGTCGTAGTAAAGCGCGTTTATGGTAAAATCCCTGCGCATTACATCTTCATCCATAGTGCCAAAGGCGTTTCCTACTGTGCCTTCCTTGATGGAGCGGAATGTGGCGACTTCAAAAATCTTGTCGGGGAAGAAAATATGCACAAGGCGAAATCTCTTTCCTATAATCCTTGAGTTCCTAAAAATCTTTTTTATGGCAGAAGGCTCTGCAGAAGTTACAATGTCAAAGTCCTTTGGCCGCTTGCCTGTAATTAAATCCCTTACAGCCCCGCCTACAATGTAAGCTTCAAAGCCCTTTGCCTTTAGCCTCATGATAATGCGAATGGCGTCGGGGTCAACAAGAGCTTTGTTTATTTTGTGCTCGCGCTTTGTGTAAACTAAGGCTTTCTTAAAAGCTTTGCCATTTTTATTGCGAGAATATCGAGTAAGCATAAGAGTTGCTTATATTTTCTAAAAAAAGGCTTTCAATGTCAATTAGGGCTTTTAGCTTCTAGCTTTTGACTAGCTCATCCTTTATTGATTGACAGGGTGCGATGTGTATAATTTCCAAACGTGAAAGAAAAAGCCCCTTTGCCCGCCGCATCACCTTTCAGCAAGGAGATACTGTTCATCACAGAAAAAACTAGTGCGCCATCATCATCTATAATAAAGTCGGTGTTGGACTTAGAATATGGCATTCCTTGCGGCAATGCCGAGTTACTGCAAGGCGAAAACGGCAAGCCCTACATTGCAGGCTGCCCCGTAGCGTTTAACCTTTCGCATTCAAGGGCGTTAGTGGCGGCAGCGTTTTCTTCTGTAGCTAAAAGCATAGGCTGCGACATACAGGCTGAAGGCAAAAAGTATTCTGTAGAAGGGCTTGCCGCGCGCGCATTCACTGCGGACGAGCGGGCATGGCTAAAACAAACGGATTCTTCCTTTTTTTTGCTGTGGGCGATGAAAGAAGCCTACATTAAATACGAAGGAAAAACCGTTTTTGACATGGCCGGCTTTTCCGCAATGCCGATAATGCCCAATCTTAAAACCTATTCTATTGCGCTTGGAGATGAGCTCTACTACATTGCCGTTTACCCTAAGCGCGAGTTCAGGCTAATCCTTGCGCCCTCGCTTAAAAATAAGGCGCAAGTTTCTAGGCTTTTAGTTTATAGTTAATGACTTCAGGCTTATAGCTTCAAAAAACACTTGACAATAGTTTTTTTCAAAATTGTAAAAGCTGTCTATAATGTCGACGAAGACGCTCAAGGAACAGCCAGCGAGATTGACTTGTTTGATGAATCAACCACAAACTGTATTTCTACCAGCACCTCGTTCACTAAGAATTATGGCGAATAACAGCTAAGCAAGTCCTTAGAATGGAGAGCAAGGCGGGCGCGCAAGCCCGCCTTTTTTTGTGCGGTGGCTCTGTGGGCAATCTATCACTGGCCAGCCGGCGCGCAAGTACTTTTCAACAAGGGCGGCGGCTTGCCGCCCTTGTTTTTGCGCTACTTGGAAGCCTTTATAGAAGCCATAAGGCCGCCATTGCCTATCATCTCCTTGATAAAGTCGGGGAAGGGCTCTGCCTGATATGTTTCTCCCTTAGTGATGTTAGTGATAAGACCTGTGTCAAAGTCGATTGCAACCTCATCGCCTTCGGCAATGCTTTCGCTCGCTGCCTCGCATTCAAGTATTGCAAGGCCTATGTTGATGGCGTTGCGGTAAAAAATGCGCGCGAATGTCTTTG